>JABMSA010000328.1 GCA_013202185.1 Planctomycetota bacterium | reverse complement strand
GTGCCGGATGTGGAGAGGCGTGCGTCAGGGTCGATAGCGTGAACAGCTTCCGCGGCGCGTTCGTAGGCCTTGGCGAAAACGGTCTCCATGAAGGCGCGGTGATCGGCCCACGGAGCAAAACTACCATGTGTCGCGACCTGGTCTGTCGTCATCGGCACGACTTTATCCCAGGCCGCAAAAGTCGTTTTCCAGGTGCGGTTGAGCTGATCCAGAGTGCTATACTCTTTTTTGAGCCAGGCTCGGAACTCCCGCAGGCAGTGAGGCGAAAAGCAGAAATCCAGCGGTGAGCTCTCAAAAGTTATTGTATTCTCATCGCCCAAACCGTAGCCAACCGGTTTGTGAGCCCGCATGGGCAGTACCTTCCGGGCAACTCGCTCGCGGTAGTCCGCCCAGGTTGCCGGATCGCTCAGGCAGGGCTGGCGTATCAAGTATTTTGTATCACCGGTGCGAGTGTAGTTTCCCTTCAACTCATTAAACACGTCGTACCACGGCCGTCCTTCGACACTGTTTCTCTTGCCTCCGGGAAATGGTGCGCCGGCCACCAGCTTGAAGTCGAGCGATGAGCTTCCGTCGGTGCCATCGATGCCTTGCTCCCAGATGCGTCGAAAGAAGGCGTCCCGCATGTAGTCCGGGTGGCGTCGGCTGTAGGCCCAGTCCCAACAGAAATAGAGAAAATCGTCCAGCCCATTCTCCGCCAGTTCCACCCACGGGGAACGCATCTCATCAATCACCCCATCTTTATCCAGCAGCCGAGCCACCACCCGGGCGCTGCGGGCAACGGGTGCGTTGTAGGGGAAACGGAAGGGAATCCCCTGAGTTTCCCCGGTGCCCAGATCAAGCCAGGTCTCGCTCACCACGCGGTTTCTGCGGTCGTGTAGCGCCAGATGCAGGCGACAGGGCCCGGCTTGGGGAGCCTCCGACACATCGAACGGCAGGTGCAGGAGCAGATTGTTTTCGATTTCTAACGACACAGAAACTGCCCGTGCCTCGACCTCTTCCGGGGACAACGCTCGACCATACACCCTGAACTCGTCGATTCGGGCCGAGGTAGGGGCATATTTCTGACAATGGCCAACGCGCAACGGCCCGCGCACGATCGTCGGCATGGGCGAGGGCTTGGACTTGCCGGCCAACTGACCGTCGATGTAAACTTTCAGCCCAGCCTGTTCCCAGGTCCACACTGCATGATGCCATTCGCCTGCTGCCCAGTCGGCAACCGAGAAAGAAATGTTCGCCGATTTTATACCCGCCTCGGTAGCAGATCTCACCTGAAAACTAACTTGCCCCCGGTCTGGGTAGTGCAGCACGCGCAGAGCCTGCGGAGTCCGCCACCACCAATTGGTCATGGTGCCCGATTCTCCGGGCTGCGGTTCCCCTAGTGCGACCCACATCTCAACCGATCCGGTCGAAACATTCAGATTGCCTTCCGCAGCGTAGAAGAGCGCCCCAGTACCCGGCAGCAGGGCACTCCCCGCGTGCCCGTCGACGAAGGTTACTTGCCCAGCGGTCGTGGCCTCGGGCAAGCCGACCGAGTGGAGGGCGGTCGCCGCACTCCGGCCGCCGGTCAACTCAACCGTCCCACGGATCGCGCGCCCGGCCGGCAACACCGTGTTATTCGGGCTCACTGAGGCAATCCGCACCGGGGCCTGGACCTCGAATGGCGCCGTTCCCCACTCGATCACTTCTTCTCCGGCACGCACAATCAGATCCGCAAAGTATCGTCCGGCGGGAAGTCCGTTGGGCAGCGTGAACCTATGCTCTGCGGCATCATCCGTGGGGAGCGTCAGCGCGGCGTACTGCTCCGCCCGGATTCGCCCGTCGGCTGCCCTGACGCGCACCTGCAGTTGCAGGTTGGCGGCGGGGCCAGTCGTCCGCAATTTGATGGTGGCAGTCACCGGCGTGGCGCCCAGTCTTTTGATTGTGGCCGGTTGCACGCGCCATTCCTGGAGCCGGATCTCTCCCTCACGGCGAGACAGCCACACCAGACACCGAGCGAGGAACGCGAAGTAGTTGTCGCAATGGCTGTAGTCGCTGCCGTCCGCAGCTGCGGGCACCATCCCGTTTGAGGAGTGTCCCAACACGAGAATGCGCTCAAGAGCATTTTCCGTTGTGCTCATGAAAACATTTCGGCCGGCCTGTAGAAGCGGCCGGTTCGAGGTCGTGTAAACGGGTAGTCTCAGGTGAGAAAATGTGGTCAGAGGGACCCCAATCGTCGTGTAATGGGGAGTGGCAATGGACAACCTACCGGGCTTCAGCGCCGGCTTGGAGCAAGGCTTCAAGCCGAGCGCCTCCCACTGCGGAGGGACATCCCCGTGGGTGAACAGCAGCAGCCCGGTCCCCGCGGCAACTCTGTGCGCCAGCATCGCCAGGACGTCCACCGGCAGGCTGACTCCCGCAAAGCGTTCCGATCCGTGCCTGGACGAAGCCTGCACGAACGACCGATCGATGACGATTGCGTCCAGATCCCCGGCCAGTTCCCGCCGAAGCAGTTCGAGGTACGCCTCCGACGACGGACG
>JABMSA010000327.1 GCA_013202185.1 Planctomycetota bacterium | reverse complement strand
GAACTACAACATCGCCGTGCGCGAGTGGGAAGATGAGATCATCTTCCTCCGCAAAATCCTGCCCGGCGGCACCGACAAGAGCTATGGCATCCAGGTGGCACGGCTGGCCGGCGTGCCGCGCGAGATCATCGCGCGCGCCCGCGACATCCTCACGCGGCTGGAGGCCGATACGCTGGATTTCGACGACAAGCCGAAGTTTGCGCCTTCGAAGATCAAGGCGAAGAAGCCGAAGCAGATGCAGCTTTCACTTTTCGGCTCGCCGCATGACGACACTATAGATGAAATCAAACGACTCAATATTGAAGACATGACGCCGGTAGAGGCGTTGATGAAGCTGCAGGATATCCGCCGGAGGGTAATTGAAAAGGATGGCGGCTGAAGAAGGCGAGGACGGCAAGAGAGATAATTCGGAATATGATAGCGCTGGACAGCCTTGTCGAAGCCACGCCCTGCGCCGCCAATGGCGTGTTGTATGTGGCGTCGCGCAGGATTCTGTATGCGGCCTCGACGCAGACGGAAAGCCGGTGATCGAACGCCGCAGCTCACTCACTTTCATGGCGCCGGCGCAGTCCCTTTCGCCTCGACGTCGTAGACGTAAAGGTTTTCGCCGTGCCTGATGTAGAGCCGCTTGCCGCACACGACGGGATGCGTCCAGTATTTGCCCCGTGCAGCTTTGGGCACCTGAAACTGACTCACGATCTCGAAGCCCTCGGGTGACGCCGTGACGAGCGCCATTGTGCCTTTGTCGTTCAGACAGTACAGCATGCCGTCGGCAGCCGTGAGTGATCCGTCGCCCACGCCCTTCTCGCTGTACATTTGCTCTCCGGTCTTGACATCAACGCAGAACCATTGGTTCTTGCGATCGCCGTCGCCGTAGAGGTAGCCGTCGAGGAGTATCACTCCTTCGTGCAAGTTGTCGAAATCCTTGCTGGCCCATGCTTTTTCCACGCTTACATCTTTGCCGGCGAACGTCAGCTTCAGGGCGTCGGTGCCGTGTTTGTACCCGGAAGAGACAAAGACAAAACCGTTGTGATAGATCGGCGTATTGACGTTGTTGTTGTGTGTGGTGATGTGCTCGCTACGCCACAGGAGCTTGCCGGTGCCCGCGTCCACGCTAAGAACGGCAACGCTGGTCAACGTGATGATCTGTCGGACGCCACGGTCTTCGGCAAGAATCGTGGAAGAGTACGCGGCCGTCACTCCGATGGTGGTGTTGGCCCACACGGTTTTTCCTGTTTTCTTGTCCAGGGCCACCATGTAGCCCTTCGGACCGCCGGGATAGCAAATGAGGTTGTCGCCGTCTATGAGCGCGGATTCGCAGTAGCCCCAGTTGGGCACTTTCGCTCCGAACTCTTGTGTGATATCGATCGCCCACGCTTCCTTCCCTGTCTTTGCATCAAACGCAACGAGCCGGCCAAGCTCGCTCAAGTGATACACAAGGCCGTCGTTGACGGTAGGCGTGCTCCTGGTCCCGCCATAGCCCGCCGCCCACGTTCTCGACGGTGGAACGCTCCACTTCTGGCCGTTGAGGGATTTCCATTTCAGCTTGCCGTTGAGGTCGAGGGCCAGAACGAAAGTGTCATTGTCGAAGTTGCCGGCGGTGTAGATGAGGCCATCTGCAATAGCGACGGAACTGAAGCCCTGCCCGCAGCCGGAGGCCGTCCACAGAAGCGTCGGGCCGCCTTCCGGCCACTGCTTCAGGAGCCCTGTTTCCCTCGAGACGCCATCTCGGGCCGGGCCGCGCCATTGTGGCCAGTTGGCGTCTTGCACCGGGTCGGCGGCCCAGGATGGCTGCACGTTGGCCATGACGACAACAAGGGCTGCCGCAACAAACGTTGCACATGTTCTTGTGCGGGCAATGGTCACAAACGCCCGAGCCTCAACATTGCGCCTGCCGTGGCCTCTCTCACACCGTTTTGGTCGGTCCATCATCGTGGCACCTCTACTTACTGTCTATGAGCCTGTAACAATACTTGCCCCTTCCTTCCGGAGGCGGAGGCTTCGTCAACAACGAAATGAAGTATAGTCGGTCGCCAGTCGAAAGTCCAGCAGAAAAACCCCACATTGCCCAGTTGGAGTATGTAAAACCTTCGTGACATTTCACAACTGATTGGAGCCCGGCAATGGGACTATGGGTCTGTGGGTCTGTGGGTCTATGGCAGGATGCGCGTCTGCACGGGCGCCTCGATCCCAGAATTTCGGGCTCTGCGCCGAAACGCTGGGCTGCGGGCCGCGGGAAACACGCGCCGCAGGGGAACGCAGAACTTCTGCGCCTGCCTGTCCTCCGGACAGGTTGGCCGAGCTTCCGCTCGGCAGGCCGGCGCCGCGCGAAAGAAAAAATGTGCATGGGCAAGTGTGGAGGCGCCTACTCTCCGAGCAGTTTGGCTTCGCAGCTCGGCCAGCCAGCAGGTGGCAGGATGAGACTTTGAACGGCCTTCCGGGTCCGCCGAATTCTGCCCTCCCTCTGAATGGGACACTTCCGGCTCTGCGCCTGAGCATTACCCACAAATGCTTTTGGAGACCGT
>JABMSA010000027.1 GCA_013202185.1 Planctomycetota bacterium | reverse complement strand
CGGGGTCCCATTCACCGGTATCGGGATATCGCCATCGGCCGACGGTTTCGGGGCATTCGTCGTCGAAGACCGCCTGGACCATTCGCGAGTTGAAGAGCAGGCCCTCGATGGACGTGCCGCGATAGGATATGCCTTCGTACGTGGGCTTGCCGTTGATGCGGAATTGCGTTTCGTGGATGGAGATATTTGTCTTCATGTTTCATTGCCCGTCCATTGTTGTGAGAAGAGCGGCACGCCTCGAGCGGCCAGTAGGCCGCCCTGCGCGATCCTGTGCAAAGCGCTTATCGTAACAATCCGGCGGGGCGAGTCAAGGGGATTTCCGCTTTTCGTTGAAAGCATCGGCCGGTTGTGATATTATTGGGCCAGGCGATGCGAAGCGTTCGCGGCGGTGCCGGTCCGTTTGCACATCCGGCGAAAGGGGAAGGCGATGCGAAATCATTTGTTCATCCTGCTGCTGCTGCTGCTGACGGCGTCACCCGCGATGGCCGCCGAGCAAGCCGATGAGAAGGAGGCCGCCGCACAGGAGCCGATCGAGTATGGCGAGGGCAGAGAGCTGTGCACCTTGGCGAACGAGACGATCAACGAAAGCAGCGGCCTGGCATGCAGCCGCTCCGCAGCGGGTGTGTTTTGGACGCACAACGACTCGGGCGATTCTGCGCGGGTTTTTGCTTTCAATATGAAAGGCAAGAACCTGGGAGAGTGCACCATCAAGGGCGCGTCGGCGCACGACTGGGAAGACATGGCGTCGTTGAAGATCGCCGGCCGGGGGCATCTTCTCCTGGCGGACGTGGGCGACAATGGGCGCAACCGAAAGAGCTGCGTGCTGTACGATGTGCTCGAGCCGCCGTTTAACCGCAAACGGCAGATCGTTGCGCAGCGTGCGGAAGTGCGCAAGAAGATAGTGTTTGTTTACGAGGACGGCCCCCGCGACTGCGAGGCGGTGGCGGTCGATCGTGTGGACAAGTGCATTTATCTCATCAGCAAGGAGCCCCTCAGCAAGGTGTATGCGCTGCCCTGGCCCCGGCCCAATGCCAGGATGCCACTTCGCGCCAGGGTCGTCGCCACGCTCAGAGTGCCCGGCGCCACGGGTATGGACATCTCGCCCGACGGCCTCCGGGCGATCGTGCTCACCTACGCCCATGCTTTCGAGTACACCCGCGAGCCGGGCGAGAAATGGGCCGACGCTTTTGCGCGCAAGCCGCGCCCGATCAAGATGCCCTCGCGCCTTCAGGGCGAATCAATCTGCTACGGGGCCGACGGCAAGACGATCTACCTGACCAGCGAGAAAATCCCGACGCCCCTGCTCGAGGTGCCGGTCGTCGAGCCCGAATGAAAAGTGCGGCCTGATGGGACCGTGGGTCTTCGCCGGGCAACACTTCGGTGTCGCCGAGACGCCGATCGCCGAAAACGACCGTTACCTTCTTTTCTTCGGCTTCTTCGGCAGTGCCGCCTTGAGCGCCTCGAGGTGCTTCTGGAATGCCGCGTTGTCGAGCAGCTCGACACGCCCGTCGAGGAAGACCGCGCAGCGCTTGCCGCCGTGACGCGGGGCATTGTCCCACACGACCATCATCTCCCGGCGAAGCTGCATGCTCGTGAGCGGCTGTTGCGACAGATCAAACGCGCTGTCATAGCTGCCGTGTCCGCGCACTCTTGCGAGCGCGTCCGCCGGGCAGGCGAGGTCGGACTCGCGAAT
The DNA here is from genome assembly GCA_013202185.1 of Planctomycetota bacterium. Classification (GTDB taxonomy): domain Bacteria; phylum Planctomycetota; class PUPC01; order JABMSA01; family JABMSA01; genus JABMSA01. Next base: position 1,997 of record JABMSA010000027.1, on the reverse strand, counting down.
CATGCCGCCCTCCGCCAGTTCGCGCAGGTGGCGAGGATAGTAGAGGCTCTTGCCCTTGTCGATCATGTAGTAGTCGCATGCTGCTGGCACCTTCTTGAGCTGCGCCTTGCACGCCTCGACGGCCGCTTTGCTCGATGTCGACCGGAGGGCGTCTATCACTTCGGGCCTCAGCCTTATCGTTGCCGTAGTCTTCGTTCCCTTCGTTTCGATCTTCACCGACTGTATCAGTTCGTCGACCAGCTTGGCGGCCTTCGGTCCGTCTTCCTTCGCGGGCGCGGTGATGCTCGTGAGCCGCACGAGCCCGGCCCGCAGGCCGTCCTGGAAGCGCTCGGCGATCTGATCATAGGCACACCCGACCGTCATGGTGAGGTCGATGACGCCCGCCGCCACCTTGCCGCCGATTGCGATGCTCCGGAGCTTGGGAATGTCGACCCTCCGGATCACCTTGGTGAATCTCTCGGGCACGTTTCCGATGTCGACCACGCCGGCCAGGGCCTCGGGCACCCACAGCTCTTTCGTGAGCCAGAAGGAATAGTCGGCTAGGCCTGCCACATCGCTCATCAGCGGCGAGTCGATCGCCATCGGCTGTGCGTCGCCCTTGAGGATATCGAGCACCTTGTGCACGGCGGCCTCGTCGCCGGCGAGCAGCACCGCTTTCTTGATGATGCACAGCACCTGCCCCGATTCGTCGCGGAGCAGATCGTATTTCTTCTTGTATTCCGTCTCGGCGGCGCCCGGCCGTTTCATGAACTTCGCCTGCATCGCTTTGGTATCGAATTTGCCGGTAAGCGCAACCGTCGTCTCGTCGCCGTCACCCAGGATAATCGTGACCGTCAGCACGTCCTTCTTGAGGTCGACGTCGAGTGTCCGGAGGAACTTGAGCGTATCGCCGAAGCCCTCCTCATCCACAATCTCCAGGAACCCATCCGTGAGGTCGGCGTCCGCCAGTTGCTTGAAATTGACATACGCCACGCCTTTCGATCCGGCGGGCGCCGTTTTGAGGGGGTCTATCTCCGGCGGCTTGCCACAGCCCGAGGCTGCCAGCACCACGGTCGTCAGCCCCGCAACCCACAATAGATCAATCATTTGTTTCCTGGTCATGCCTGGTGTCGTTCCTTTCCGATCGAGTATCGAGCGATCGTTTGCTTCACGAGAATTCGCTCATAGTGTAATTCCCATCTTACGGAACTGTTCCGGTATGTCAAGCAGATTTGGAGTGAGAAGCAGGCATGTAAAGAATGGTAACGGTGCGGCGGGGGGGCAAGTGTTTTGGCGCGACTCAGCATCACTCACCTTGCTTGGCGGCAGGCGAGAGGGGGCCGGGGGCCGGAGGGCCTTCTACGCAAGCAAGTACGAGGAAGTTCTCGGCGTTGATTATCGCCGCGAGGCCCGCTCGAGCGCGGCGTCGAACTGCGGGGCGATGCTCTCCCACGAGAAGCGCGCCATCTGCGGGCGCAGATTGACGGCCCGGGCCGACTCAGGATCGGCGATCAGCCGCCCGAGCCGATCCTTCAGCTCGCGCCGGCCCGAATACAGATGCCGGCCGTGCAGCTCCGGTGGGATGATCTCGGGATACGACAGCCGATTCGGCAGCAGCGGATAGCACCCGCACGCGATCGCCTCGACGACCGCGATGCCGAAGAACTCGTGACGCGCCGTCGACACCACAATGTCGGACTTCTTCAGCATGTCGAGATACCCCCGCCGATCCGGCAGATGCCCGAACTGCACGATGCGGCCCGACAGCCGCTCGCGTGCGACGTCGAAAATGGGAGGATGCTGGCGGAAATGTTCGCCCACGACGACCAGCCGGAAGTCGGCGCCGGCATCGGCCAGCTCGAAGAGCACCTCGAAGAACGTCTGGGGCGCCTTGTCGTGTTCCCAGCGATGATTCCAAAGGATCACCGCCGGCCCCCCGCTCGTGGTCGCCGGAATCGCGTCGCATTCCGACAGCTCGCACCCGACGTGCAGCACGCCGCTCTTCGCCTCGATCTCCT
>JABMSA010000326.1 GCA_013202185.1 Planctomycetota bacterium | reverse complement strand
GTTCACGGCAGGCACTATGCGAAGCCATTCGCTGCCGCCCACGCGGCTGGCATCGAGAATCCGCTGCGTGCCTTTGGCCAGGTCCTGATCGTCTCCGACGAAAAGAATAGCCTGGCCCGAGCCGATCGTCGCTGCCGGCCGATTGCGAAGCGAGTGCTTCTCGAGGGCCTCGAGCAACTTGCGCAACTTCACCGGCTTGGTCAGGTACTCGCTGGCGCCCATCTGCCTGGCATACGAAATGTCTTTCGGATCTCTTTTCGCCGAGAGGATCACAATTGGAAGGTGTTTCGTCGCTTCCTGCCGTTTCAGCTCGTGGCACACCTGCAGGCCGCTGTGTTCCGGCATCATGATGTCCAGCAGCACGCAATCGAACACGTCGTTTCGAGCCTTCCGCATGGCCTCTACGCCGTCGTAAGCCGGGATGGCCGTGTAGCCGTGCTCCTCGAGGGATTGGCACAGGAGGTCTGTTGTATCGCGGTTGTCGTCGACAACGAGCACACGTCGGCGCTCGGTCATGCTTACCCCCTTTCCGGTAACGGGCAACGAATCCGAATATGTGCCTGCGCGGCACGTTCACGCCTCGCCGTCCTGTTTCCGCCGTCCTGATCCTCTTCTATCTATATTATACTACATATTGGTTACAGCTTCAAATTGAAATTGTGCGGCGTTGGTTTCTTGGGGGGCATGATTCATGGCGGGTTCATCGCTGAGAAGCAGGCCCGGGCGTCAAGGTGTCGGGCATTGTGCAAAATTACTTCGCGATCATGAGCGTCGGATCGTATTCCCCGGCGACCACCGGGCACTGCCGGCTTTTGGTGGCCCGGCGTACCTGCTGAGACAGGTACGGCGTCAGTTCGCCCAGCGACACTTTGCCGTCCTTGTTGGCGTCGGCCTTGCCTTTGAGGCCCTCGAGCAGGTAGTGTGTGAAAACGCCGTGCCCGCCGCCCCATTCTTTCGACTCCTGCGAAAGCTGCCCGACGCCCGATGCCATGATCACCGCCACGCTTTCGCTCGCCGAGCCCAGGTTGCCCACGCTGTCGGCTACCTTGGGCCTTATCTCGATGCCCCGCCGCCCGATGTCATACTCCCTGCCGATCCCGCCCGAGTGGCAGGCGTCGGCGATGACGACCACCCTGCGTGCCTTGATGTGGTGCTTGAGGGCCGTCTCCACGTCCCACATCGGGAAGCCCGACGAGGCGATCTTGTCAAACTTCGCGTCGCTCGGCAATAGATAAACGCTGTCGAGGTCGTCGGGCGACTCTCCGGTGCCGTGGCACGCGAAATAGATCACCATCAGATCCTCGGCAAGGGCGTGTGCGCCCCACTCGAACAACGCCTCGCGGATATTCTCATACGTTGCATCGCTATCGAGCAGCTTCTTCACCCGCGACGGTGCAAACCCGCCTCCCTTGGGATCGATCAGCCAGTCGGAAAAGGACTTCGCATCGGCCGACGCGTACCGCAGGGCGGGGATCCGGGTATCGGCGTAATCCGAAACGCCGATCACTATCGCCCAGCGCATGGCGGGCGGGGCCGCAGCCACTCGCGGAGGAGGGCGGGTGTCGGTTTTTTCGACGACAGCGACCTCGTGCACGTCCTCTCTGGCGGTTGCGGCGTCTTCCAACATGAGAACGTTGTTGACATCTGACACGAAAGTATCAATGGCCTCGCCAAGAGCCAGCGGCAAGGATTCGGCAAAACCTCTTCTGACGCCAAACCGACTGCTGCGGACGCTTGCGGCACCTGCATATTGCGTATCATCGAGTATCACTTCTCCGTCCCTTTGCATCCCCGCGGCGAAGCGCACTTCCGCATCGCACTTGAACCCGCCGGTGCCATACACCTTCAGAACGTCACCGTGCAGCACCAGGTCGCCTGTGCGAACCGACGACGGACTACCTGCGTGTACCTCGTAGCCTGCCCTTTGCAGCTCTTCGGTAACTGCGCGACGAATCCACTCGGCCACATTATCGCGCGTGACCACGTCCGACATGTCGGACCTTCCGACGAGATACTTCTGGGGTCTGCTGTCGGCAAATCGCAGCAGGTAAAGGTGCTTTCCGTTTGGATCACGTCCATCAGAGCGGTAGGTGCCGCCTTCGGGCGGATAGGTGAGCACCACGTGGCTGCTGCAGCCGGCCGACATCAGGGCCAGGCCCAATATCGGCAGAACTTTCATTGCGATGCGTGCTTGCATTTCATACTCCACAGACGGTTGGCTTTTTTGTTTTACTTGCCGATGATCTTTACCAACTCCAAATCACCCTCGCCCTTGATCCACAGGCCGGTGCCTCGGGGCTCATTTCCTGATGAACACGAAATCCCCGTCCTCAAACCACGATCCCCAGCGCGGGGTATGCTTGCGGCCGCGATCGGTGGATGCTTTCTCCACCGCCGGTTTGAGGTTGGTGAAGAGCTGCGACGCGGTGATGTAGTCGTGCGAAGACTTGAGCGCCTGGAGGAAAGGGCCGGTGAAGGTCGAGTGCCCGCCGGGGCCCCCGTCGAGCACGCGCTCGTCGGGCCCGCCGGCTGTCATCACGCCGCGCCAGCGCCGACCGCGCAGCCATTGCAGGTATTTGTCCTCCCCGACGTCGTCTTTTTTCCGCTCGACCACTTCGATACCGCGCGTTGTCAGCAGGCCGCCGTAGCAACTGTCGGCCACCACCAGCAGGTCCTTCGCCCGGCAGACCTTGGCCACTTCTTCCTTGAACTTGAGCATCGAGAAGCTCGTGTCCAGACGGTCGGGGCCTCCGTCGTACGGGATGATATAGCCCACTGGTCCCTGTCCTTCGTCAATAGTGATGCCGTGCCCGGCGAAGTAGATGAGGACACCATCGCGCTTGCCGGCGTCACGCAGTTCGCCCAGGAGCACCTTGTTGATGTTGTCGAATGTCGCCTCCTCGTTGAACAGTGTGATGACCTTCGACACAAAGAATTCCTTGCGGAGGATGTCGGCCACGGCTCGGCCATCCTTTACGGCGCAGTTCAGCGCGGGTACGGCCTTGTCCTTGTATTTGTCTGCCGCGATCACCACGGCCCAGACCCTGTCGTAAAAGCCGACCAACGACGGCAGATCGGGCATGTACTTCACGCGGACGGTCTCGATGTCCTGCTGGCCGAGGGTGTCGGTGACGGTGACGGTGATGTTGTTGACGCCCGGCTTGAGCGCTATCGTGGCTTTCCATGTTTGGCGCTTGCCCGTCAATGGAGCGGTCGTCGGGTTCTGTCCGTCGATTACGATTTTGACGCTGCCTAGCCCGCCATCGGCGCGGGCCTTGAGTTCGAGGCCGAGCGATTGCTGCGCGGTGAATTGCCCATCGTCGGGCGACACTATCATCACCACCGGAGGCGGGGCTTCTGATCGGCGGGGCCTCATGCTGATGACGGTCGGCCCGGCCGGCGGGGGCGTGGACAGGCGCTGCTCGTGCACGAGGCGGTCGGCGGGCACCCATCCGTGGCGGTTGGCTTCGAGTTCAATTCGATAGAAATCGCCGAGCAGGCCGGTGACCTGCACCACCTTGCCTTCGTCGACCTTGCCGAGCCAGTCGGTCGTCTTCGACGATCCGCCGTATACGTTTGCTCCGCCCTTTGCGGCGAGCATTCGCGCACTAAATGCCACCGGCTGGCGCTCGAGGGGTTCACCGACCTCGATGGTGACATCACGCTGTGCGGAGATATCGAACAGGCTCTCCTTTGCCGAAAGCTTGAGAGTGAAGTCCTTTGGAGCGAACGTTTGCTGAACCTGAAGCGTAACTTGTGCGGATGCCAAGCGTCCGGGCTTCAGCCCTGGGGCGAGGCGCCAACTGGTTTGTCCGTAGCTTGTTAGGCCCCGCAAGAGCGGGACGCCTGCCGCAAGCTCGATCTCGCCTGTTATGCCTTTGCCGATGTTTGTGACGCTGATAAGGCACTCGGCGGCTTCGCCGCGTTGAAGGCGGCCGTCGCCGTTGCCCGCCTTGCCTTGCGTACCGTCGAGAATCTGAATGGAGACTGCAAGCTTGGGCCGTGCCAAAGCCCCTATCTCAATCCTGCCCTCCAAGGAAGCAGGCACATTTCCATGTTGCTCTTCAAAACGGATGGAGAAACTTTTTGTGCCTGCCGACAGCCTTGGAGCCGTGGGCAGTAAGATCTCCCTGCTCTTGCTCTTCCCTGCCGAAATGCGGCCAAACAGGACCGGCTTGTTCTTCCATGAAGGAATATCACGAGAGTCAATCATGCCCATCAAGCAAAACAAATCGCCGGCGCCCTGTTCATTTGAAACTGCAATCCTCAGCCACACGCTGTTGCCTGCGATCATTGGCATTTCGCTTAAAACTTCGAGTTTGGATTCTGGAAATGGCGGGCCAGCCGGCTTGCCAGGAGTCCAGTCTACACTTTGTCCCCCGACCCGAAGTTTATCTGAGTGTAGCTTCCAAAGTTTAATCACCCCGTTTTGGGTCGTTGCCAAGAGGCTCCATCCACTCGCCGGGTTGAAAGCGAGAGGAAAATCATTGTAGCCGCCTTTCAATCGCGCGGTGCACCGCTGCTGACTGACGTCCCAAAGGTTAATGCCACCTCGTACTACTCCCCACGCCAGCAACCTGCCATCGGGACTAAAAGCGAGAGAGCGCACCATGCCCTGGGGCTCTAATCTCGCGACGCATCGTTGAGTGTTCACATCCCATACTGTGATGCCCCCATAACTCCCAACGGCCAGCAATCTGCCATCTGGGCTAAGGGCTAATGAGAGCGCCTGGTACTGTTGGAACGTAGCAATGCAGCGGCCTTGGCGGACATCCCATTCTTTGACAGGGCCGCCGCCTACGAAAAGGGTTCCTCTTGGGCTGAAAACAACCGGGGCCTTGCCGGGGAACGTAGACAAACTGCGATACGTCGCGACGTCCCAAAGCTTGACGCCGCCGGTTCCTCCTGTCGCGAGCAATTTGCCGTCGGCACTAAAGGCTACTGATTCGGCGCTGTGCCCGTCCTCGCCCAACGTGGCGATGCACTTGTATTTCTCCACATCCCAAAGTTTCGCGGTACCGTCGAAGCTTCCTGAAGCCAGTAAGCGCCCGTCTGGGCTGAAGGCGACAGATTTGATCTTGTTGGTGTGGCCTGCTAGAGAAACGGACTTGCGTGTCTCGGTTTTCCACACTTTCACCGTGAGGTCTCTGCACGCTGCGGCCAAGAGCTTGCCGTCAGAGCTGAAGGCAAGTGACCAGGGGCTGAAGTATTTCACCGTTGGCAGTGCCGCGAAATCCTCCATGCCTTTAAGCCCCACGAGCGCGGCATAGGCTTCGTCATCCGTGGGTGTGTACTTGTCCGCGCTCCATTTCTTGTAAACAGCAGTTCCCTTGTCACTCCTGGTGATCTCGTATTCGCTCAAATCGAGATAAACTCGTGCGCCATCTTCTCTTATTACCAGGCTCTTATTGTTTATCTTGGCGTCGCCAACGACACCATCGAACGTTTCCCGTGTTTCCTTGTGGACGAAAGTATCCCCACAGGCTGTTTGGAAGATTGCTGCGGTCGGAAGGAGAATAACGAAGGCGCAAATGGTGGCTGCGATTACGGCCTTGGAGTTCGGCGACGTTGACCTCATGGCGCGTGATCCTCCTTCTCCCCCACCGTCGTTATCTTTATCACCTTCTCGGCTTTCTGGTCGGCGGGGAGCTTTTCCATGCTCGCGGTCATTTGCTTGGCTACGACTTCCAATCCCCGAATGTTCTCATCGCCGATGCTTCGGAAGGCGACGTCCTTGCCGGGGCGGAATTCGAAGAGGCCGGAGGTCTTCGTTGCGGTGGCAATGGCCATGATGGTCTCTACGCCGAAGGGCGCCACGATGTTCCAGTCGAAGTTCATATCGGCGCCGGGGATGGCGTGGTCGCGGCCGCCCGGCACGAAGGCGTCCTGGTGCCACTGGTTGGGGAAGAGCAATTGCACCTTGCCGCTGGGGTCGACGTGCAGGAGGTTGAGGTAGCAGTCGCGCTCGGACCGGAAGTTGACGGCGAATTTCTCGCCGCTCCGCCAGACCTGTTGGGCGTCCTTGGGCCAGAGCTGCATCTTGAAGTTCTGCTTGTCGCCGGGCTTGTGCGGGCCGTCTCCGCCTTTTCCTGGTCTGATCGCCACGGCGATGCCCTTGGCCGATATTATGGCGGAGCCGCCGCCGAGGAGAATGGTGGTGGCAAGCTCCTTGATTGACGCCTGGACCTTTACGGTGTCGTTGTCGGACGGCCAGAACGTGCCGGAGATGAGTGCGTCGACGGAAGGGTTGTCATTGGTTTCGGTGTTGTCGGAATCAATGATGTCCCAAACCGCCCGGGCGTTTCCCTTGAGTGTTTGAAGGAGTTTTTCGCGGCCCATCGCGTTCTCGCCGAGCCTGGCCTGGAGGGCGACGAGCATCGTGCTGCGGAGGAGTTCGCTGAATTCGGAGCAGGATCGGGTGTCCTTGTAATGGAAGCTGCCGACTGCCACGGTCTTGACGCCCGCTTTCCTGTCGTCGGGGATGTTCTTGAGGAGTTCGTCGCAGATTTTGCGTGCGCCTTCGTCGAGCGACTTGGGCTTTATGCGTTCGTAGAGGCGCACGATCATGTAGGAGGCGTCGTCGTACCACTCGACGTACTCCCCCAGAAAACCGATCTCGGCTCCTTGACTTTGTTTCTCTGCTTCTTTGACTGCTCGTCGGCGTGCATCTGACTCGGTGAGGCCGTCGGCGCCGGCGTTGAACGCCTTGCCGCGCTTGTCGGGGTTCCGGCTCAGCCACGCATTGAAATCGGTGTGCCAAAGCGGGGGCGGGTCGGGCCGGCGGGCCACGACCACGCGTTTGGGGCTGATCTCCGGGGGCGGGTCGTCATGTGGCTGTGCAGGCTTGCATCCGGCGGCGAGGGGCGCTGTGAGCATAGCTGCGATGATTAGGCAAGAGCGTAGTTTTCGCACGGTCGGACACCTCCTATGATATGGCCGGGCGGCGTGGCCCGGTTGGGCGTGGCCGGTGGCAACGGGCGCTCGAGAGCGGCGCCGGCGCATCTCTCGGGGGCATGCAATTTTGCAGAGGGGAAAGGCACGGCCGGCCTTTCGAGGGCGCGGGTGACCTTTCCCCTGGGTTGTTCTCGGGCGCGAGGATTGACGAAGTGCCAGGGGCTGTTACTTCTTGTCGGCCGTCCCCATCAACTCCTGCATGCGTTTCCTGGTTGCGTCCTTCGCGTGATCGGCCAGTTCCTTCTGGACCTGGGTGTTCTTCTTGACTTGTTCCTTCACGTTCTTGGCGAAGTCCTCGACGGTGTCTTTTCTGAAGTTTTCGCTGAGGCGCTGCATGTCGAGGCGGAAAAGCCCCTTCTTGAGGTAGCTGCTGGTGTCGCCGTCTTTAACCACATATGGGTGCCACGCGTAGTTCTCGAGGTTGATCTTGTGATTGGCCATTTGTGTCTTGAGGGATTCCTTGTAAATGCCTATCACGAGTTCGCGTGTTTCGTTGGACCACGCCTCGCCGCCCATGCCGAGCGAGTCGATGGTGACGCCGAGCGCGCTTACGAGTTCGTCTTCGGCTCTCTCACTTGCGCTTTTCTCTGCGGTCTGATCAAACTTGCGGGATTCGACCGGCTGAGACGTACCGACGACCCAGATGAAGCGGCCGACCTGGTCTTTATGCTCCTTTTGCCAGTCCTCAAGCCATTGCCCGCGCGACGTCGTCCACAGAGGTACGGCGCTAGTCGTCGTGACTTCGCCCCCTCCGTCCTCAGGCGTCGTAACGACCGGCGGCGTAACGACCGGCGGCTTGACGGGCGTTGAGCTGCAACCACCTGTGCACACCATGCCGGCGACGAGCGCCAACACAACAAACCACTTCACGTTCAACATCATGAGCCTCCTTTCAAAAGTGCTCGGACCTGGCCCTTCGGCAGCTACCAATGCAACAGTACTTTTCCTGCTGAAGGAGCCGGGTCAAAATAACGGCCACATGAGAAAATTGTACCTTTTCGGCGTGCTGTGTCAAGGTAAATCTCTGCTATTTCTTGCGTCTCGGGCGTGCGCGAATCTTGGTAACGTCCTAAGTGGGTCTGTGGGTTTGTGGGTCTGTGGGTTTGTGGGTCTGTGGGTGTCTGCCCGTCGGCCAATCGTCCCGTCGTCGTCCTCGTGGTCGTCCTCGTGGTCGTCCTCGTTGTCGATCCGGCTTCCTCGCCCGGTCCTTGGGCCGTGCTTTTACCCGCGCTTATGCGCACTTGCGGTGGGTTTGTGGGTCTGTGTGTCTATGATGCCGGAGCATGTCTCGGGCTGCAACGGCCTCGCGGGCTTGCGCCGATGGAGCAGAATGACAGGCTAAGTGCACCTGTCCGCAAATACGGTCACGTGCTTGTAGAGACGCCCCGGCGAGGCGTCTCGGAGGAGACGGGCCACCGACCCGTCTCTACAACGC
>JABMSA010000325.1 GCA_013202185.1 Planctomycetota bacterium | reverse complement strand
GCGTTCGAACTCCGAGCCAGCATCCCGGTTGGGATCCACAAATACAACGAATCCTGGCCCATCGTTTTCGTCGTGTGCGTTGTTGCCAACATCATCCTGGGCATCGCCTGGTTTTGGGCGCTCGAGCACGTGATGGCAATTGCCACGAAGATCAAGCCCGTCGGCCGCATGTGGCAGTGGTACGTGGACCGCACACAAAAGCGGATCAAGAAAGGTGTAGACAAATGGGGCGAGTGGGCGGTCGCCGTTTTCATCGGCATTCCGCTGCCCGGCTCGGGCGTGTACACCGGTGCGCTCGCAGCCTACCTCGTTGGGCTGAGCTTCAAGAAATTCATGGTCGCCAACGCCTTGGGCGTGCTCATCGCAGCGGTGATCGTCACCGCGCTCAGCGTGCTCGGCGGCGACGGCTGGGCATGGGCCAAGGCGATCTTCGTGGGCGAATAGACCCCACTCAATTCCCAAGCGAAGAAAGGGACGTTGAAAATGGGCGTTGGAGCATCGATAGCCGAATTCTCGGTAAAGCGCCCCAAGCTGGTGACCGCCATTATGGCGCAGCTCACGATCATGCTGGCGCTGCTGGCGGCGCTTCCCTCGATCTGGCCGGAAACATTCAAATCGCTCGAGCCGCTGAAGGTAGACACCGACCCGGAAAACATGCTGCCGGCCGACGAAGACGTGCGCGTTTTCCATGACAACATGAAGAAAGAGATGTCGCTGTATGACATGGTCGTCGTCGGCATCGTCAACGAAAAACACCCCGACGGCGTCTTCAATCCTGTATCGCTGGCGAAGATCGAGGAGCTGACGAAGTTTGCCAAGGGCCTGCGCGGCGAGGCCCTTTTTGGTGAAGACCTCTCCGCAGACGACCCGCGCAGGAAGCAAGGCGTGATCGAGGTCGACATCATCGCGCCGTCGACGGTCGACAACATCCGGCAGGAAAACGGCGCCCCGAAGTACGAATGGCTGATGCGCCCCACGCCGAGCACCCCGGAGGAGGCACGGGCGGTCAGGAGCAAGGCTCAGCGCATCCCGTTCCTCAACGGCACGCTCGTCTCCGAAAACGGCAAAGCCGTGTGCATGTACCTGCCCCTCACCTCGAAGGACCTCAGCTACAAGGTCTATTCAAAACTGATGCAGAAGATCTCGGAGTTTGACGGCGACGAGGAGTTTCACGTTACCGGCCTGCCCGTGGCCGAAGACACCTTCGGCGTCGAGATGTTCAAGCAGATGGCGATGTCGGCGCCGATTGCAATGCTGGTGATCTTCCTGCTGATGCTCGTGTTCTTCCGCAAGATCGCGCTGATAATCTCGCCGATGATCGTGGCGATGGTCTGCGTGATCGCCACAATGAGCCTGCTGGTCATAACGGGCAACACCATTCATATCATGAGCTCGATGATCCCCATCTTCATCATGCCCATCGCAGTGCTCGATGCCGTGCACATCCTGTCGGACTTCTTCGACCGCTACCAGGCCACGAAAGATCGGCGTGCAACGATTATCAGCGTGATGGACACCCTCTTCTGGCCGATGCTCTACACCTCGCTCACTACGGCCGTCGGGTTTGGGTCGCTGGCCCTCACGCCGATCCCGCCGGTGCAGATCTTCGGCATATTCGTGGCGCTGGGCGTGGTACTGGCGTGGGTATGGACGATCACCTTCATCCCCGCCTATATAATGTTCATCAAGGACAAGTCGCTCGAGAACTTCGGTACGGCCCATCATGCCGGCGAGCCGGAGGCTAACTCTGCGCTTGCCCGCTTACTGGCATGGACCGGCCGCGCTACCTACAACCACGCGAAGCTGGTCATGCTCGGCGTTGCAGCCGTCACGATTGTCGCTGCCTACGGTATGAACCGCATACGCATCAACGACAACCCGATCAAGTGGTTCACCAAGACACATCCGATCCGGCACGCCGACGCAGTGCTCAACCGGCACTTCGGCGGCACCTACATGGGCTACCTGGCCCTCGAGGCCACACTGCCGGACGAAACACCGCAGCAGTATGCCGAGGGACTGGCCCGCCGGCTTTCCGACCGCGCACGGGAGTTGGAGGATGCACCAAAGCAGCGCGAGGCGATGGAGCTGCTCTCGCTGACGGCCGAGCAACTCAGCCAGGCGGCCGAAAGCTCCGGGCAGGTGCTCTCCGCCCTCGAGGACCTCGGCATCACAAGCCAGGACTCGGCAGCAGAAGCCGAAGACGATCAAGCCTACGACGCCTGGGATGAGGCGCTCGCGTTTGTTGCGCTGGAGCAAAGCCTAGACCAGATCTTCAAGCGGCCCGATGTGCTGCAGTTCGTGGCCGACCTGCAAACCTTCCTGCCGAGCATCAGACGCGAGAGCGACGGCGCCAAGCTCGTGGGCAAGTCCAATTCCGTTGCCGATATCGTCCGAACCGTGCGAAGGGAATTCCTTTCCGGAGACGACAGCGACTACAAGATCCCGGCTACGACGAACGAGTCTGCCGAACTTCTCATGAACTTCCAGACAAGCAACCGCCCGCGCGACCTCTGGCATTTCGTGACGCCCGACTATGGGAAGTCGGTAATCTGGGTGCAACTGAAGAGCGGCGACAACAACGACATGGCCAGGGTCGTGAAGGCGGTTGACGGGTATGTGCAAAGTGCCGGCCAACCGCCCGGAGTGAACCTGACGCACCGATGGTTCGGGCTTACTTACATCAATGTAATCTGGCAGGAGAAGATGGTCGCCGGAATGCTACAGGCGTTTCTGGGGAGCTTCCTCATAGTTTTCCTGCTGATGACGCTGCTGTATCGCTCGGCCTTGTGGGGGCTGTTGTCCATGGTGCCGCTCACCGTCACGATCGCCCTGATCTACGGCGCCATCGGGCTTGTCGGCAAGGATTACGATATGCCGGTGGCGGTGTTGTCGTCGCTGAGCATTGGCCTGGCCGTCGACTACGCAATCCACTTCCTCTCTCGCAGCCGCGAGGCTTACAAGCGGCACAATTCGTGGGGGGAGGCGGTGGGGTCGGTCTTTGGCGAGCCCGCCCGAGCCATCGCCCGCAACGTTGTTGTTGTCGGCGTCGGCTTCCTTCCGCTGCTGGCCGCATCGCTGATGCCGTACAAGACAGTCGGCATCTTCATCGCCGCCATCCTCCTGGTCGCAGGGCTGGCGTCGCTGTTGATTCTGCCGTCGCTGATAACCCTGCTGGAGCGTTTCCTTTTCCCGAAGACCAAGAAATGCTGCCTGATCTGCAACTGCACAACGTGTATCGTTTCGACTGTTGCGGTTGTTGCCATTGTCGCTCTCAACGTACATCAGTTCCTCGAGGTCGGCTGGACGAAGACGGCCTGGATGAGTCTGATCGCCGTGATAGTCCTGGCCCAGGTCTGTTTCTTTGTGGGCCGCAGCAAGATGTGCAGGATGGAAGTACCACTAACCGACGAAGGAGAAGAGCAATGATAACGCAAACAAACCATCTGCTTGCCATTGGCTTGTTCCTTGTGCTTGCGGCGGCCATTGCTTCCGCCGGCGAAGATCCCGGGCAAACAGCCGACCAACTGACGGCAGACGAGATAGTCGACAATGCCATGCGTGTGTCGTACTACCAGGGCGCCGACGGCTCCGCGCGTGTGAAGATGACGATCACCGATCCCCAGGGGCGCGTCCGAGATCGGGAACTGTCGATAATCCGCCGCGACGACCTCCCGAAGGACGAGGAAGACAAGAACGACGAATTCCTCGGCGATCAGAAGTTCTACGTCTACTTCAAGCGGCCGGCCGATGTACGCAAGATGGCGTTTATGGTATATAAGCACGTGAACGCCGCCGACGACCGCTGGCTGTACCTGTCGTCGCTGGATCTCGTCAAGCGCATCGCGTCGACCGAAGAGCGCACCAGCTTCGCCGGCTCGCACTTCTTCTACGAGGATGTTTCCGGGCGCAACAAGGAGGAAGACGTTCACGAGTTGCTCCAAACGACAAAGAGCTACTACGTGATGAAGAACACGCCCAAGAACCCCGACCTCGTCGAGTTTGCACACTACAAGACGTGGATACACCGCAAGACGTTCATAGTCGTGAAGGCCGAATACTACGACGACAAAGGAGAGAAGTACCGCGAATACAAGGCCGTGAAAGTGGAGCACGTTCAGGGGTATCCGACGGTAACGCGGGCGCGAATGACGGACGACCGCATCGGCGGCTACACCGACGTCGAATACAGCAGCGTGAAGTACAACATCGGTCTGCCCGACAAGATTTTCACCGAGCGTTATCTGCGCAAGGCGCCGATCAAGTACCTGAGGTAACTTCGAGTGAACGCTGAGATGCCCCTGCTGAGGTTCCTGCTGCTGCCGGTGCTTGTCGCTGGGCTGGCCTTCCTTGCCAGTGCACAGGACGAGCCCGACCTGCCCGATGGCCTGGGCGACGCCCCAGAATTGCCGGCCGGCCTGCACGCAGACGACGAACCGGCCGACGAGCCCGACCTCCCCGACGGGCTTTTCGACGACGCCCCGCCACCCGACGAACCCAGCGAGCACCGAAAAACGCTCCGCGATATTCTCGACCTCACAGGCTTCCTCGAGGTCCGTGGCGGCCTGCGTACCCAACGCGATAATTACGAAAAAGACGCCTCGATCGGCGAGACGCGCCTCCACCTCGAAACCGAAACACGCGGGGCAACCAGCGGCATCGAAGCCGTGGCGGATTTCCTCTACGATCCAGTGCTCAACCGGCCCGATATTGACATAGAGGACGGCCAGGGATGGATCGACCTCCGCGCCGCCAACGCATACTTCACGCCGGTGCCGACTATGGACGTCAAGATCGGCCGACAGATCCTCACCTGGGGCACGGGCGACCTGCTGTTCGTAAACGATCTCTTCCCCAAGGATTGGGTGTCGTTCTTCATAGGGCGCGACGTCGAGTATCTCAAGGCGCCGTCCGATGCCGCGAAGGTCTCGCTGTTCGGCGAGAATGCGAACCTCGACGTCATCTACACGCCGCAGTTCGATCCGGACCGCTTCATCACCGGCAGGCGCATCTCATACTACAATTCAACGCTGGGCCGCATCGCCGGCAGAGATGCCATTGTGCAGGCCCAAACGCCGGACGCACCGTTCCGCGACGACGAAGTCGCGCTGCGCCTTTACAGAAACATTGCCGCCTACGAGCTGGCCCTCTACGGTTACCACGGCTTTTGGAAAACCCCCGTCGGCCGGAACGCCGCCGGCACAAAAGCCACCTTCCCGAGGCTGTCGGTCTACGGCGCAAGTGTTCGCGGACCGTTGCGCAAGGGAATCGGAAACGTCGAAATCGGCTACTACGATTCAGAGCAGGACCGAAGCGGATCCGACCCCCTCGTGCGAAACAGCGAACTGCGCATGCTGCTTGGCTACGAGCAAGACCTGCCGCGAATCGCGAAAGACTTCACACTTGGCCTGCAGTACTATCTCGAGCGGATGATGGGCCGCCGCGCCTACCGAAGGACACTGCCGGCGGGGACGCCCGCAAAAGGCCGCGACCGGCACGTATTCACCGTGCGGCTCACCAGGCTCCTGTGGCAGCAGAACCTCAAGCTGTCACTCTTCACATTCTATTCGCCCAGCGACTCCGACACCTATCTGCGGCCCAACGCGAATTACAAGATCAACGATCACTGGTCGGTGGAAGTCGGCGGAAACGTCTTTGGCGGGAAACACCGAACGACCTTCTTCGGCCAGTTCGAAAACAACAGCAACGTCTACGCCGCGATGCGATACAGCTTCTGAGCATTCGGCTCGGCAGCCGCTCGGTCATAGCCTGATGTGTTTCAGCCCGATGCCTCACTCAATCCACCCGCCGCCCGCGACAACATCTTCCAGGTAAAACACCGCCGCCTGCCCGGGCGTGATCGCCCGCACCGGGTCGCCGAAGACCACACGCGCGCGCCCATCGGTCAGAGGATGCACCGTTGCCGGCCGGGGGCGATGGCGGTAGCGAATCTTCGCCGTCACGCGCAGCGGCTCCGACGGCGGCTCGATGCTCCAGTTCACCGACGACACCGTCAACTCGCACGCCATCAAGGCATCATTCGGGCCCATCACCACCGTGTTCGTTTCCGGCTCCAGCCGCACCACGTACATAGGCTTGCCAAACGGTATCCGCAGCCCGTGGCGCTGGCCGATAGTGAAGAACTGAACGCCCGGGTGCTCGCCTACCACACTGCCGTCGAGGTCGGTCACCGGGCCGGGCCTCACTTCATCCGGCGTTCGCTCGCGGAGAAACCGCCCGTAATCGTCGTCGGGGACAAAGCATATCTCCTGGCTCTCGGGCTTGTCCTTCACCGGCAGGTCGAGGTCGGCGGCGATGCGGCGGATCTCGCGCTTCGTCATCTCGCCGTTGGGAAAGATCGCCCGGGCCAATTGGTCCTGCGTAAGGCAGAAAAGCACGTAGCTCTGATCCTTGCCGGAGTCTACGCCGCGCAGCAGCAGATGCCGTCCGCCGCGATGCTCGATCCGGGCGTAGTGGCCGGTTGCTATGTAGTCGGCGCCGATCTTGTCGGCATACTCCTGCAGCCTGCCAAACTTCAGCCACAGGTTGCACATGATGCACGGGTTGGGCGTGCGTGCGGCGTTGTATTCGTCGCAGAAATAATCGATGAGCCGGGCAAACTCCGCCTCGAAATTAAGGATTTCAAATGGGATTTCGAGTGCGTCGGCCACTCGGCATGCATCGAGCGAATCCTCCTCGCTGCAGCAGGTGCGCGAGCCCGAGCCGCCGTTCGCGTGGCGGCCCTTCCACATGAACAGGCCGGTCACGTCGTGGCCCTGCTGCTTGAGCAGATGCGCGGCCACGCTGCTGTCAACGCCGCCGCTCATCGCAACTAATGTTTTCGGTGGTTTGCTCACGGATCAACTCAGAAGCCCCTCGCGCTCGAGCAACTCGCGAATCCGCTGTCTCTTCTCGGCGGACGGTGCCACGTAGGCGAAGGAAGTTGCGGTGCCGCTGATGTTCATCATCTCGCAGGCCGCTTTCATCGCCACGAACGGTGAGCCACCCTCGGTGTAGAACTGCCGCATCCGGACCAGCTCGAGCTGAAGCTCGGCGGTTCGGTTTCGGTCGCCACTGTTCTGGCAAACAACGTGGACACCGGGGCCGTTACCTTCGACGCGGTTCCCACGAATGCAGTTGCTACCGATTACGTTACCTATGAG
>JABMSA010000324.1 GCA_013202185.1 Planctomycetota bacterium | reverse complement strand
TCGCCTGGCAATGGGCACCTGTGCCCGCGCCTTCGGCGTGGTGAGCACGTATCCGCCGAGGTTGGGCAAGCCATCGAACCCGTGCACAGGGTCGGTGGCCTGCTGCAAGATCGGCGAGAACGCCTCTTCGTGGATCAGCGACCTCGTGATCATTGTCGCTTCCTTGAAAAATATCATCGGCAGTTCTTTTGCGGTCTTGGGGTAGTAGAACCTGCCGCCTGTGGTCATTGCCAGGTTGGTCAGTGAGTTTATGACTACCTTTTCCGAGTCGGAGTGCGGATGGAAAAGGACGACCGTAACGCTGATGCGCGCCTCCCTGAGCGCCTTCATGAGAGGCTTCGGAAGATTGTACTGGCCATGCCCGCCGTCGGTCATGATCAGCACGTGCTTCGACGCGGCGGATGATTGCTTGAGCGCCGCGAGCGCCGCGCGCAGTTGGCCGCTGTACTCATTGTCGTCGGGCACTTGCAGCTTGTCGATCGCAACGCGCACCGCCACCTTGTCCTGCACCTCTCGCAGCGGCAGGTGCCAGCCGCCCGCGTAGATTGCGATGTCGTCATGGTAAGAAAGAACGTTGAGCGATGCGGCGGCCATTTCGATGGCCCAGCGGTTGCCGTCGGGGTCTTCGGCGGCGTCCATCGCGAGCACTATGGCGCCCTTGGGCATGACGCGCTTCTGCCTTATGTCAAAATCGACCGGCGAGCAGTCTTCGATGGGGGTTTCGCGGTAGCCGCCGGCGCCGAAGCTCCTTTCGCCGCCGATGAGCACCAGCCCCATGCCCAGTTCCTTTACGGCGCCTTCGATCATGCCCAACTGCTCGGGCGCGAAATGCCCGGCGCCCACGTTCGAGAGCACAAGGCAATCGTAGCGGCGCAGCTCGGTCATGCTCGTCGGCATGCTCGCGGGGCCTTTCACGATCGTGTTGATGTCTTCGGCCGCGAGTGCCTCGACGAGGTACGAGAGATCGTCGGGCTTCGAATCGATCAGCAGTACCTTGCGCGCCTTGCCCTCGACCCACGTATAGGCGACGGCCGAGTTGTTCTCGAGGATGGTATCGGCCGGGCTGCGGATGGTGGCTTCGAAAGTGTATGGGCCGGACTGGGCCAGCCCCTCCGGAAAGCCAAACGACATCACCTCCTTGCCCTTGCGCAGGCTGACGGGACGGCCGGTTTCGGACGGGCGTCCGTCGATGGTTAGCGTGAGCTTGGCGTCGCAATCCTGGAGGGCCTTGACAACAATGCGCAGCTCGAACGGCTCGCCGGCGCGGAGGCGCGGCGGCGCAAGCGCCTTCTCGAGCAGCACTTCGCGCGAGTGCTCGTAGTCGACCATCATCACGTCGATGGGGCACTGCAGAGATCGCGCCACGTCGGCCTGGCCCAATACGAGGCCCTTGTTCTCGCAGCCGTCGGTGAGCATTACGATCCTCTTGCGCGAGTTCTCGGGGAAGGCGGCGAGTGCCAGGCGCACGGCGCCCGCCAGATCGGTCCGCTCGCGGTTGAGCACCAGCGACGATTTGCGAAACCATGCCTTTCCCGATGATATGCTTTGCGGGAACTTCTCGAGGCCGGCGTCGCTGCCGAAGAGGATCAGCCCCGCGCGGTCATGTTCGCGGGCGCGCTTCACGGCGTTATTGACGTATGTGATGGCCTCGTTCCGCGAGCCGGGCGGGATGCTGCGCGACTGGTCGAGAATGAAGAAGACGGTGAGGTCCTTGCCAAACTTGACCCACTGCATGTCGGCGAGTGCGAAAATGAGTATGAGCAGCAGCGCCGTCCTCAACGCGAGGGCCAGCCTCCGTCGGAACGTGGGCAGCCCTGCGAGGCTGCGGCGCGCTATGATGAAAAGAGCCGGCAGCAGCAGGAGAAGCATCAGAGCCGCCGGCGTGCCAAATCGAAAGGGCATCATTTATTCCTCTCTCTCACACACTATATCTGTTTGTGCGCGGAAAGTCAAGATTCTTATTCGCCGAAAAGTGCGCGGAGTGAGAGAATGGATCGAGGCGGCCCAAGAATGGTGGGGCATCGGGTCATGAGACAATGAGGCTGTGTTGTTGCAGTGTTACGTTCAACACACCAGAATAGGATTCGACGAGGAGGAGAAAGATGCCTTCGGCTCTGGGTTCCTCCTCAAAAATTCACCCCCACGCCAAGTATGTATTTGAGGTCTTCTTTTTCTTTGCCGGCGGCGGGTGTGGCGTCGTAATCGAGGACCACCTTGAAGCTTGCGTACATTGATTTGGTAAGTGACGACCGAAGCTCGGCGTGTGTGGTGAGGAAGTAGTCGCTGGTGTTTTGGAAGTTCGGGTAAATATTCAACTCGTGGATCAGCTTCACCTTCGGGTTGAGCTTGGCGTCGAAATGATAGCCTGCCTGCGCCGAAACCTGCTCGGTGCTGTTGCGCGGCGGAGGGAACTCTTCGTAGAGCCACGACAGGCCGGCCTCGGTGGAGAAGTTTCTGTCGTCGCGCTCGATCCACTGGTACCCGAGGCCGCCGCCGAGGATTATTCGCCTCTCGAGGTCGGCGATCCGATCTCTTTCGTATCGGCCGTTGACGAAGGTATACAGCTTCCTGGCGACGAAGTAGTCGTACTTGCCCGTTGCAAACCACGAGTCTTTCGTGACTGTTTTGTTGCCGGTGGCGGTGTCTTCATGCTCGCCGTAAAAGTATGAGACGCCCAGCGTGATGCGGTCGGTGTCGCGGCGGAGTGCGGCGTTGCCGGTGATGTTGGCGTTGAGCGTCTTGGTGTTGCCTCGAGTGGCTATGACGCCGACGGAGAGGGAGCCGGTCCACTTGGCCGGCGGTTTTACGGGCGGATTGATCGCCGCCAGATCGTCGGCCGAAAAGCTCTGCGCCCGGATCACGCCGCCTTCTCCGATGGCGAAGAGGTTGTCGTTGTCTTGCAGTGCCCGCTGATTGAGGATGGTGCCGTCTTTCAGGCAGATGATGACGGGCTCGTCGGTGGAGAACGTGCGAACGTTTGCGATGTCGACCGTCAGCTTGCCTGCCGCCTCGGCGTCGATGGTGAGCTTGCCGTCGACGAGTTGTTCTATCTTGCCCGTGATGCGGTCGCCGTTGTTGAATACGATCTCGTCCGCGTTGAGGTCGGCTGCAATTCCAAGAAGCGCAGCGACGATTACGGTTGTGGTCAGTCTCATAGTTGCATTCCTCTTGTGCGTTCTGGCGGTCATGTGCAAGCGGCGAAAGGGTACATTACGAGCGGCATTGTTTCAAGTGGAAATCCGGCAAGGCGGGCCTGGGTGTCCGTACAACGAAACGCCTTATATCCGCTTTCGCAGACGCTGCTCGTGCCGGTAGCGGGCAAGGAGATCGCCGCGCGTGACGACGGCCACGAGCTTGCGTGAGTCGGCGTCCTCGACGACCGGCAGCGCGGAAACGTCGCGCATGCCGAATTCGCGGAACGCCTCGAGGAGGTCCTGTACGGGCGTGAGGAGGAAATGCTCCTCGTGGGCGCAGTCTTTCGCCGTCAGGCCGCCGGCCGCCCTGGAATCGCGGATAACCGACACCAGCTCCCGCGCAGAGACCATCCCCTCGAATGTTCCGTCGGGCGTCACGACCGGGAAGAAGTCGCGCCCCTCCTCGCGTGACAGCTCCGCCAGGCGGCTCGCGGGTTCGTCGGGCGTCACTGCAATGTAGTCGTCCGTCATCACCTCTTCCACGTACATGTCCGCCAGCAGACCGATCTCTTCGTGGTGCGTGAGCGTCTCGCCACGATTGGTAAGCTTGAGGACGTAGATGGAGTCGGTAATGAAAATCTTGGACACGAGTATCGAGACGACTGCGGCGGCCATCAGCGGCAGGAGGATCGCATGGTTTCCGGTTACTTCGATGACGATGAGAATGGCGGTGAATGGCGCCCGCACGGCCCCGGCGAGGAGCGCTGCGGCCCCGACCACGGCGAAAGCGCCCGGCTGCGATACCTCCCACGGCAGCACGCGCCCGCACAGCATGCCAAACGCCCCGCCGAGCGCGGCACCGGTGGCCATGCACGGTGCAAACACGCCGCCGGACCCGCCGCCGGAGAGTGTGAGCCCCGCGAGCAGCGGCAGGACGATTGCCACGGCGATCATCGTGCCGAGATCGAACCGACCCAGGAGCGTGCCGGTGATTGTGCCATAGTTGACGCCAAGCGCCTCCGGCAGCCGCAGCCCGATGACGCCCAGAATCAACCCCGCCAGCGCCGCACGCCCGTACCAGCCGATGCGGAGCTTCCGGAAGAGATCATATTGCCTGTAAAGCGACCAAATGAAGAATACCGACAAAACGCCGGCCAGCAGGCCGAGCACGACGAACAGCGGCAGCTCGGCGGCGCCGCCGTAAGTGAACTCGGGGACGTCGAACGACACCTCGCCGCCCTTGAGTACCCGCGTGAACGAGGCACCCACAACCGACGCGATTACAACGGGCACGATTGTTTCGACGTCGAACTTGCGGAGGATAACCTCCGACGCAAAGAGCACACCGGCCAGCGGAGCATCGAAACACGCGGCGATGGCGGCAGCCGAGCCGCATCCCACCAGCAGCTTGACAAGATGGGACGGCAGCCGAGCCGTGCGGCCCGCCGCCGACCCGAGCATCGAGCCGAGCTGCGCCACCGGGCCGACCTTGCCGACGGCGCCGCCCCAGGCTATGCACAGCGCCGACGCCACGGTCTTGCACAGCACGCCCGCAACGTTGATGCGGCTGCGTTTGTTGGCAACGGCCGAGATCACCTCGGGAATGCCATGGCCGTAGGCCCCCGGCCCCAATACCTTGACGATCCACGCCACGATCAACATGCCCACCACCGGCACCAGCGGCATCAGGTACGGTGCGCCGAGAAGCCTGCCGCCCTTGACCGCGAGAATGTGGAAGCCTCTCACCAGGGCATGAAAACCGAACACGGCCGCGCCCGCCGCAATGCCCATCACGACGGCGATGAGCATGACAACGAGCGCCTGAGCAAGCACAGACCTGTCCGCCCACGCCTTGCGTGCACGCTCGATGTGAGAGGATGACGAGGCAGACATAGCGTGGACCCCTTTCTCGCGCTTTGCGTGTGAAAGCCGTCGGGGATCGGGCCGGCTCGCGGCCGGTGCCTCGACGCCAAGAGGCGCGCGCCGCTATCGGCTTTCGATCTCCAGGCCGCGCTTGATCACCATCTCGATGGCGTTTACAGCGGCCGATGCGCCGGACACCGTAGTGATTATGGGCACGTTGTGTGCTACGGCGCTCGCCCGGATGGATACTTCGTCTTTGGTGGGCGTCTTGCGGCTGGGCGTGTTGATGATCAACGATACCTCGTCGTTCTTTATGAGGTCTACGATGTTGGGGCGCCCTTCGGAGACCTTGCTTATCGGCTCGACGTCGACGTCGTTTTTTGCGAGCGCCGACGCCGTGCCGCGTGTGGCGATCAGCTCAAAGCCCAGCTCTTCGAGTTTTCTGGCTACAAAGAGCATGGGGCGCTTGTCCTTGTTCTTGAGGCTGATGAAGACCTTGCCGCCGAGGGGCAGGTTTCGGTCGGCGCCGAGCACGGCCTTGGCAAACGCCAGGCCGAAGGTGTTGCTAATGCCCATCACCTGGCCGGTCGATTTCATCTCGGGGCCGAGGACGGCGTCGGCGCCCGGAAAACGCGAAAAAGGAAATACCGAGTGGCGAACGGCCATCTGCCTCGGGGCCTGCTCGCGTGTGCGGGCCTGCTCCTTGAGGCTCACGCCCGCCGTAACCTTGGCCGCGATGCTCACCAGCGGCAGGCCGACGGCTCGACTGACAAACGGCACCGTCAGCGAGGCCGACGACACCACCTCGGTTACGTAGATGAGGTCGTTCTTGATCGCAAACTGCACGTTGAGCATGCCGCGCACGCCCAACTCGGCCGCTATTGCGTGTACCTGCTCGCGCATCTGCCTGATGACCGGCTCGCTGACCGTGTATGGCGGAATCGCACAGGCGCTGTCGCCCGAGTGGATGCCCGCTTCCTCGATATGCTCCACAACGCCTCCGATCAGCAGCGACTCGCCGTCGGCGATGGCGTCCACTTCAACTTCTATTGCGTCCTCCAGGAATTCGCTTATCAGCAGCTCGCCGCCGTTTGCCGGGCGTTGGAAGTCCTCTACGGATTTCTCGAGGTCGCTCTGGTTGTAAACGACTTCCATTGCCTTGCCGGGCGTTGGCTGCCGCGACACTACCACCACGGGATAGCCGATGTTTTGCGCGGCGGCCCGCGCTTCGTCGAGATCGCGTGCTGCGGCGTCTTTGGGCTGCAGCATTCCCAGGTTGCCGAGCATTTCGCGGCGCAGCTCGCGGCGGTGGCAGCGCCTGTGGCTTTGCGGCGCGGTGCCGAGGATGTTAAAACCATTCTCTTCGAAGACGTGCGCGAGCCTGAGCGCCACGCGCCCGCCAAACTGCACCGACACCCCCTCGGGCTTCACCGCGTGCGCCACGGCGAGCACGTCTTCCGGGCACAGCGGCACCACGCACAGCGTATCCCACAACTCGGGATCGGTGCTCGGCCCCTGGATGCTGCAGTTGACCGATACGCATCGGTAGCCCAGCTCTCTGAACGCGGCCGATGCCCGGCTGACGCAGTATTCGTACTCGCTTCCGGATCCGATGGAGTTTGGCCCGGGGCCGATCATCAGGATCGTTCGCGGCGTCTGCGGGATCGGGTCGGCGGCGGCGGCAAAGGACGCATATCGCACGTTTCCGCCGATCGCGGGGTAAGCCGGCACCACGCCCTCGGCCCGGCGCAGGGCGGCTATCTCTTCGGGCGGCTTGCCCGTGATCCCGGCTATCTGCCGGTCGGAGAAGCCGTCGGCCTTTGCCTTTCGCAGCAGCGGCCCGGAAAGCTCGTTGCGGGAGAGCTTGCGCGCCGTATCCACGAGTGCCTTCATTTCTTCGAGGAAGAACGCATTGATGCCGGTGATCGACGCCAGCCGGCTTGCGCCAATTTCGAGGTCAAACGCCGACTTGATCTGGAAGTATCGATCCGGATGCGGGCGTGAGAGTTTCTTTCGCAGCTCGCCGGAGTCTTCGACGTCGACGGGCCGATCGAGATCGTCGTAACCGAAGCCGTCGCGCCCGCCGACGGGCCCGCGCAGGGCCTTCTGGAGCGCCTCGCGAAACGTGGCGCCGAGCGCAACCGACTGGCCTATTGATTTCATCGACGTGTTGAGCTCGATCTTTGCCCCGGGGAATTTCTCGAACGAAAATCGAGGGGCCTTGACCGCAATCGCGGCGGGCTCCGGCGCGGCCGGGCACACGCTTGCCAGGCTCTCGCCGAGCGCAAGCTTCACGGCCGCCTCGAGCGTCGAGAAGCCGGTGGCGACGAAGATCATCCGGCTGCTCGTGGTGATCCACCCGTTCATCTTTATCACGACCAGGTCGCCGGGGTCTTCGGGATTGACCGCAAACTCGACGTCGGCGCCGCCCGCGATACCTGTGAGGTGGGCGAGGTTCGTTGCGATTTTCGCTATGCGCGAGCGCTGCTGTTCGGTGAGCGTTTGGCAGGGGAACACCGTCACGCTGTCGCCCGAGTGCACGCCCATTGGGTCTACGTCTTCGATGACGCCCGCGACAAGTGCATGATCGGAATGGTCGCGCAGCACGTGGCAGGTCAATTCCTTCCAGCCGAGCGCGGCCCTTTCGACAAGCGTTGCCGCGGTTGGGCTGTTCTTGATGGCGCGGAATGTGGCGTCTTTGAGTTCTTCGAGGTTATAAACGACTGAGCTGCCGGTTCCGGCGGTGGAGAAGAACGGCCTGAGGACGAGCGGAAAGCCAAGCTCTTGGGCTGCCGCCGCGGCCTGCTCGGGGCTGGCGACCCCCTGCGAAGGGAGTGTGTTGCCGCCGGCCTTTTTCACAAGCTCGGCGAATTGAGCGCGGTCGCCCATCGCGTTTATCGATTCGGGCGAGATGCCCAGCACCTGGGTCTGGGCGGCTTGGAGTTCGTCGGCAAGTTCCACGCACAGGTTGAGTGCATTCTGGCCGCCTGCGAACGGCAGCAGGGCATCCGGGCGCTCCTTCTCGAGGAGGCGCTTGATCGTGTCGGTCGTGAGCGGCTCGATGTAGGCTTGGTGGCAGGCGTCGTCATCGAGTGCGAGCGCTGCGGGATTGCTGTCGAGCGCCACGACCGTAAAGCCCAGGCTCTTGAGCAGCCTGCAGGTTTTCCAGACGGCGCGCGTGAGATGAGTGCCGTGGCTCACGGAGGTGGGCCCGGAACCGATCACGAGAACTTTCTTGACGGCGTTGTTCCGCGGCATAGGAGATCGCTCCGCAGGGGAAAACATACTATTATATTGCCGACGAAGGGAAAATCAAGCGCATCGAGCGGTTTTTTGTGATGCGGGGGCGGGCGGGGGCTTCTTTCCGTTTCCGAATCGTCGTCCTCGTCGAAAGTATGAGGAGGGGTGTGGTTGCAAAGGAAGCGCTCTGGGGAACCTTTTTGGAAAAAGTTTCCCCATGCCCCTCCAAAAACTTTGGTAACGTCCC
Organism: Planctomycetota bacterium; assembly: GCA_013202185.1. GTDB lineage: Bacteria > Planctomycetota > PUPC01 > JABMSA01 > JABMSA01 > JABMSA01. The sequence goes on along the minus strand of JABMSA010000324.1, from coordinate 4,273 downwards.
AAAAGTGGTTGGGGGCAGTTTCTTCCAGTAATGATCCGACAGCTCTGGACCTGGTGTGTGCGCATATCGATTGCCCCGCCCTGAAGGACGGTATCTGTTTAGCGTGCAGGGGTCTCAAGCCTGTCCGAGCGGCGGCGCCACCAACACCACGTGACAAAGGATAATCATTATTTTCATTCGAAGCTCGTTGCGCGCTCACTTGCCCATGCCATACTGACACATTATGTGATTCCTGTTGCGCTTGTTCGACGCAGTCCAGATCGTAGTCTGATCACTATGGCGCTGCCTGATCCACCAGTTCCCATTCCACGTCACATGAGGGCGACGTCCACCAGTAAGGGTGCAGAGACAGGCCGTTTATCTTGGTCAGAGCTTTGTCGTCGCCGTAGAAGATCTTCGCGCCCTTGTCGTTGCCGACGAAGAAGCTGAACTTGAACGTTGTTGCGGCCCTGAGTTTCAGGTCCGGGATGCGCTCCCGCGGGATGGCGATCTCGTAGAAGCGCACGTTGCCCTGTTGCCTGACCACGTGCCTTGCGCCTGGCGTCGGGTTCGTGGTTACTTTGCCCTTGGGCTGGTGTGGCCAGTCATGAATGCGCGGGATGCCGGGCGCCAGCAGGTTCCACAACTCGCTCTCGCCGTCCGCGCACAGGTAGGCGCAGTACTCGTAGTCGGTATCCGGCACGGCGTGGAAGCCATACGGCACGTCCGTCACCGGCTGCAGGTCGTGGTAGCCGCCGGTCACGTTAAAGGCCAGTTGCAGTTGGTCGCCCGTGTATGAGTTGTCGAATGGCTTCTTCTTGTAGATGTAGGGCACCTCGGCGAAGCTGTGGCCGGGCGCGCTTTTCTCCAGCCACGATTTCCACGGCTCTTCGTTGTCTGATTCGGCGCTGTGGAAGTAGCCGAGTTCGTCGCGCCCCTGCATTCGGACCTTGTCCATTTGCGGTGTGGCGTCGCTGACGCGCGCGGCAATATAGACGTTCTCTTCGTCCCACGCCATCTTGAGTTCGGCAATCAGCGCATCCTTGGGAAGGTCCTTGGTCAGCCGCAGCCATGGCTTGCGGGCCAGTTCGTCGGGCTGAATGCCTTCCTGCTTGCCGACGAGGGTGATGCCCGGGACGTCCTGCCAGTCGGCCAGGTCACCGTCGATCTTCCTGGTGCCCTTCACAGCAACGGCGCAGTTCAGGGTCTCCTTGTATGCGCACTTTCCGGCGTCGGTGTCAAACGTGAACTCGAACGGATACTGGTTGGAGGCATCAGCCTTGGCCGCCTTGAACTGGAACGCCACGGTTTTCTTCTCGCCGGCGTCCAGCGTAACCTGCCGGTCGTTGTCGTCGGCAGTGAAGCCTTCGGGCGCCTTGACCGTCAGCGTGCCTTTGATCGGCCGGTTCAGGCGGTTGGCGAGATCCACGTTCAGCGTCAGAGCCTTGTCGGAAATGAGCTGCGTGAAGTCGTGGGGCAGTATCTCGGCCGGATACTTGCCATCGATCCGACCCCGGCGAATGCGTTCGGCAACCAGCCCGGGGCCTTTCTTCGATCTGATATAGGCGGGGAGGATGTTGAGGTCCAGGGTTACGGGCCTCCCTCCTTTCAGCATCTCATTGCCTGCAATGTCAAAGAACTCCAGCGCGCCGTCGCGGTTGTCGATCGTGATGGTCCCGCCGCCCACCTGGTCGACTTGCGCCCACAGGCGCCCCTTGGGGTTGTCTTGGGGCGTGGGGCCGCCGCGAGTGAGCAACTGGCCCAGCATCACGCAGATGCCGCTCGGGTTGTTGTCCTCGCCGAACTGGAAGACCCAAGGAAGATGATCTTTGAAAACGAGCTTCTCGAAACGCAGGCCGGTGACAAAGTGGTTGAACGCGGCAGTCGCCACGGGCACGGTCGTCGGGCAGAAGTAGTTCTGCGGGGCACCAGCGACGGTATCGAAGAGCACCTGGGGATGCCAAGGCGATATGCAGCTCTGACCAGCGGCCAGCCATTGGCACACGACCTGCGGCAGCAGGTACTCGCTGATCACCAGCCAGGTCTCGTTCTCAATCGAGATCTTGCCGTGCGCCTTGGCCACCATCGGCCCATAGGCCATATTTGGGCTGACGTAGTGATCGGTGAAAACGTCGATGTACTCATCAAATTCGTATTCGCCGTTCTCGTCGGGGCCTGTGGAGAAGAACTTGTCTTCCGTGTTCATGATGGACGACGCGGCGCAGGCCTTGATGTCCTTGCTGACGGAATGTGCCGCGCGCGCCATTAGCTTCTGCCATTCGCGATAGCTCAGGCAGTCGCGGGCATATCCGCTTATGCCGCCGCCCTCCCACGGTTCGTTGTAGTTTTCGAATCCCCACAGGGCGCCCTTGCCGTCTTCCCAGTAGCGCTCGGCAAACGCCTTGACCCAGGCTTCGTATGCGCCGAAGTTTTGCAGGCCGCAGCCCCAGTCGGCCTGGCCCCAGTAAGGACTGCCGTCCCAGTTTGGCGGCACGGCGGCGGGTATGGGCTTGTTATGCGTTGGAATGCCGTACATCTGCGATACCACGCCGCCGAGGGTGAACATGGCCTGAATGCCGCCGGCCTTGAGATCGCTCGTCAGCTTGTCGTACCCTCGCCAGTCGTAGCTGCTGTCGGGCTTGTTGCCGCGCCAACTGATCTCGCAGCGCACGCCCCGCACTCCCATCCGCGCATAAGCCTTCGATGCATCCGCCTTGTGCTCGAAGCCGGCGAAGATCTGCCCCTCGCCGAAGATCGGGGTGTTGTCCACGGTAGCATCCTCCCGGTTCTTCATGACACGTGCAACGGAGCCCAGCAGGATGCGCTCTTCGCCCTTGACGAGGATCAGGCAGTAGGTGCCATACCGTTCCGGCACGGGCAGGCCTTTCGCCTCGAATGTTGCCTCCTTCTTGTCGCCGAACGCCACCTTCACCGCGTGGCGTATCGGTTTGCCGTCGAGGTTGAGGATATCCGGAAAGCCGAAAGGATCAATATATTTCTTGGTCTTGTTGGGCTTGCGGGTGTGGACGCCCTGTACCTCGATGACGTAATCCTCTTCCGCGTTGGCGCCGCCGTCCCTCGTGAACGTGAACGTAAGGTCAACGGCTTCCCCGGGGAAGTAGAGAAAGCCGGGAACATTGCCCTTCACCAGCCGGTACTGCTTGGTGGTTTCCTTGCACTTGAGCGGCAGGATATTCGCCGGCTCAAACATGACGCCACCGTATGCGAGGCCACCGACGACGATCCACACAAGCAGAACCAATCCAGCATGTGCGCTCTTGCGATCTGTTCTCATAGGTAATCCTTCATTGCGCCGATCCCCGTCCCCGCCTTCATGCGGTTGCTCTTTTTGCTTTGCGCCCAGCGCAGCTTCCCGATAGGCGCGCCTTTTCCGCGCCGGAGAGGATTTCTTTTGGAGTCGGGGGCGGGTCACTGAGGTTTCAGCACGGTCGATTTGGATCGTGTTCTCTGCAATTCAGACGAAGCGAGTACTCGGTCGAGGATATCGAGCGAAAGCTGAACGAGTTCCTCAGCTTCCTCCGGGGCCATCGTGCCTACCGTCACCATGTCGCAGTCACGGATTGCGTTCCAGCAGAAAGTCAGGGCCTGGAAGGGGCGCAGTTGCCCCGCCGCCATCGTCTTGATCGTAATGACCGGCTTGTTGGCGTCACGGATGATCCGCGCCACCCAATCCACCTCGATGTGCATCAGGAAGCCCATATAATTGAAGGGCTGTATGTAAGCCTCGACGTCGAGGCCGCTCTCATCGGCATACAAAACAGTTTCCGGCATGTGCGTGCTCAGGCCGGGCACCATCCCGCGCTCCCGAATCAGCCGACAAATCGCGTCCATCCCGCGAATCTCACGCGTGCACATGTCCACCATGCAGTCCGTTGTGCTTGTGTGCGGCATGCAAATCGACACCCCCTTACCCGCTTCGGCATCGAGGATCCTCGCACATTCAGCCTCATCAAAGCCGTCAACAGGCGTGCGTGCGTCCACCGGAAAACTCGGAGTCGAGATCATGACGACCCCCGCCCCCACACGCTGCTCCGCTTCGTGGATAGCATCGAACATGCACGTCTCCGTGTGCGGACACATGATCGTATCGACGCCGGCCCTGAGGAACACCTCGATAATATCGGCGATTGATTTCGGGTTCGTGACCATGCGCTCGACGGACTTGCTCTTGGCGCCCGTGCAGTGCGTATACCCGAGGAACCAGTTAGTCCCGATAATCATCCTCGACACAGACACATCACCGATCATCGTTCTTGGAAATCCCGGCATGTTT
>JABMSA010000323.1 GCA_013202185.1 Planctomycetota bacterium | reverse complement strand
GAGGCCGACCGTCGCCTGCGGCAGTACGTCGACAAATACCGCAACCGTGATTGCACTTCCCTTGCCGACTGGATGGAAGAGAACGTGCCCCAGAGCTTGACAGTGTTCGTGCTGTTCCTGCGTGAGGGTCTGCAACGCCGCTTCCACGTCGGCCAGCGTGTGGGCGAGGGGGAAGCTTTTGCAGTCGATTTGATCGAGACCGTCTTCTGTTGGGACGAAGATCGGCTTCGGCGCCTGCGATGCCGTGGTGGATTTCCCGATGCCTTCCGCGCCGTAGACAATGATCCTCGGCGGAGAGTGGCGTCGGCCCGTGTGGACTTGTTTAAGCAGACTCATTCTTTTAATTCCTCATAGTCAGTAGTTCACGTAACGTTCACACTATGCTGGCCAGCTGGTGGCAGGTGCGGGAGTCGAACCCGCGTCCTCGAGCTAATGAGACTCAAGTGGCCCGGCCCTGCCGGATGCCCGGGCGGGGCGTTGTCCCGACCTTCATCGGTTGTTGCGTCTACGCAACGGCACGCGCATGCCTGAGCAGGAGTTGTCAAGCGACGTCCAGGACGCGGATCATTTCGTGTCCAATTGGCCATCGGTCCTTCTGACGGCAGTCGATCAATATGTCTTTCATTCGTCACCTCGGTTGTGCTGGAGCGTGTTCGACGCGGTGGACGCTGAAGGCATGCTCGCCGAACTCGCGGGTCGCAAAGCCTGTGAAGATTCGGAGGATGTCGCGACCCACGTCAGAAGACGCGTCAACCACGTAGACGTGCTTGTCCTTATCGATGGAGTACGAGGTATCGAGCCGCACCCGCGCTTCGCCGTGCAGGCACTCGGCGGCGAGGACTGCCAACTGAAGGGTTTCTTCGATGTCGCGGGGCGGGATTTTCGGCTCGAACTGGTAGCGGCAAGCTTGTTCGTTCATCTTCTTGTGCTTTCTCCGGTGTCCGGGGCACTGATGCCCACACTGAGTTACTTACCCCCTGCTGAGCGGAAATGACGGAAGTTTTTCAGAGATAGTCGCCGAGACAGGCCTGCTCAAAGAGGAGGCGAAGACGCTCCACGGCACCGTAGAGCGTGGTGCGCGGCACGCCGAGCTTTTCCGCAGCTTGAGTGATCGTGTGCGTCTTGAGCAGTTCGGCCAACTTGCCCAGGTCGCTGGGGAGTGCCGAGATCACGAGGGATACGTCGAGGCGAAGGTGTTCTTCTTCCTCGCGTGTTCGACGGCGGGTGCCTCGGCGGAAGCCTGCATCTTCATGGTCGATCGTAAGGCCGCGCTCGACGGCCGCGCCGTTATCGTCCTTGATCAAGTCGTTAAGGGAGAACGACTCCCGGCGGCGGTCGCGCATTTGCTGTGTCCTGTGGCGTATGAGATTGCTGATCTTCCGTTCTATAACGCAGGCGGAAAACGTGTTCTTGGTAGCCTTGGCTGAGTCGAATTTTGGCAGGCGCTCAAGCAAGTCGACCGCCAGTTCCTGCTCGATGTCCTCGGTGTCGCTTCTGGTGAATCCGGCCTTCCCGGCGAGCTGGCGGGCCTTATGGCGGATGAGTCTTGCGGCATAGTCGCTGATTCCGTGGTGGTGGCTGTTCTGCATTGCGATCTCCGTTGGCTGGCGGAGACCGCGTGGGGTTCACCGAAATGGCAGCGGCCACATAGTGGAGGCGATGCAGGTGCCGATTTCGGCGACCCACATCGACCTCCACTTCGTGGCCGGTAAAATGTCTGGTCCAAAACTGAAACGATGGATTGTGGTACGGGAGCCTACCCCGGCGTCAGGCTATATCCTCCTCGACGATCATTCTGAAGGGCAGGCCGTGTTTGACCTCGATGCAACGGATGATCCCGTCGCCCATCGCGTCGAGGTGTGCGAAGAGTTCGCGGACTTCGGCTTTCAGGGCAAAGTCTTCTCTGGCGGCCTCAGGCCGCGGGCCGTTCTCGCCGCAGAACTTCACCTCGCGGACGATCCGCGGCGGCGGGTCAAACACGGGATTGCCATCTCGGATCACGAGTCCCTCGATGCGGCCGAAGTTAATCCCCTGCATCAGTTCCACCAGCCGCCCTCCTGCAGGGGAGAGGTCGGCCTTCGTCGTTGCGTTGCCCATGCCGGGCTCCTGACTGTGCCGCGTGGGCACGAAAAAGCCCTCGAGAGGCGGGCCCGACGGGAAGGGCCTCTTGAGGGCTATCAGCTACACAATGCTCGCCGGGCCACGCCTTCAATACGAAGGCGCGACAACCGGCGTAGCAGGTGCTACAAATCGTGTAGCATCAGGTTTTTTCTATGGGGGGAGTGGACCAGGTCAGGTCGGATCGTGGAATGTAACTGACAGTGTGCCCAAGGTTTAGGACCGGCCGTTGGAGGTGTTCCGACAGAGGCTTGTCATACTGCTCGACTTTCTTGAGTGTTCGTCTAATGGCGTTGCCGACCCGGTTTCTGACCTTGTTACGTTCGTCCCCGAGCCTACGGTTCCGCCCGCCAAGGCCTTTGGCCTTCGACAACATAGATTTGATCATCAGTTTCTGCTTCTCAAGCTCATCGATCTTGTCCACCTGTGCTAGATCACCGCTCTCGCGGGCAGCTGCGATCATCTCGTCGATTTCTTCAAGGTAAGCCCGGAGCGACTGCTCGTATTCCGGCCCAATCACATCCTCGCCTTCCAAATCCCCTAGTATAATGCTGTTATCGGGCGAGAAGTCGTCTGCAACTCCTAATGCGGCTCCAATGGTCCCCTTGATCCGTCGACGCACGTGGCAGTCAAGCTTGGACGCCGAGAACGTAGTGCCCGGGTTCTGTAGCAAGACGCGCAGGTAGTGAAAGCCGATGTCCGGCTTGTAAATTCTCTCCTCATTTCCACCGAAGCGGATCGCCCAATACTCACCCTTGAGGCGCATGAAGTTGTCCGGCAGCGCCTCCACAGATCTCGGCTGGTGTGAAACCGGCGCCCCTGCGGCAGCCAGGGAAGAGTCGCACACGAGTCGCAGGAGACAGCTGCCGGGCAGGAGCCGCTTGCGGATCGCCTTGCGGTGCTGAGCAATTGCATTATCGACGACGTCTGTCACGCACTTCGCATGCCGCCGATGCAGCTCGAAGAGCTGGAGGGCCGTCGTGTCCGGCGAACCGTTCAGGTGTTTCAGAATGCGGGACGCCTCGCCATACCGGCCGAAGAATCCCAATGCGGACATCTCCGCTACATCGTTAGCCATCTCCACGTACGAAGCGAGCATCGTCCGGGGCTCGCCCTCCGTGCGCTCACCTGTTAGGAGATCGACGCCATACGACTCCGCAGGATCGTGCGCTTCCGCTTTTGCAGCGAGAACAGCGAAGCGACGGTCGATGCATTGGGAACAGGTCCCACAGTGTGTCCTGAGCTTTGTCATCTCCCAAGTATGACTGCAACTGGTGGCGAACTTGATCATCTCCTCGCACTTCGCGGCGGTGATTACCTTGATTACCTCTGCCTTCGTTTTCCACAGGAAGGGATTCTCGACCGCGAACCGCTTAGCCGCTACCAGGGAGAGGAGTTCGGCGAAACCATTGATAACCTGAGGGTGTGTCGTCCGCGTGGCCCTTGCCCCGACGACCTGCGCAGAAACCGGCAGATTGAAGCTGACGACGCCGTTCTCGTAGAAGCGAATCCGGGACAAGCCAAACATCTCGGCTACGGTCGCCGCAAGCGCTGCGTAAAGGAAAGACCGGCTTCGCTGCGTGTACTCCCGGCCCAGTCCCTTGTTCTTATTGATGACAACAGGGATGTGCAGTGGCGCGTGGGCTGTATGCTTAGCCAAGAGCTGTTCGAGCTTTCGGTGTCTACGCGCGAGTTTTTGTGTCGATTTGTGTGTTACGAGCGCCACGCGTCGCTGAGCGACAACGGCTTCCTGAATGGCGCCGCCCAAGGAATCCAAGCCGCCCGAGAACAGAATGACCTCCTCGGGCGCATCGCCGCCGAACTCCAAGTGAAGCTGGGAGGGCGGCTTGCCGGCCAGCTTGATGAAATCAAAGAAGTACTCATCCTCGGAGAGGAAACTGAGCATATCGATGAGCTGAGCAAGGACTTCTTCCTGATTCCAGAAACCCGGACTTCGGACCGGGATTCTGAAGAACAGCTTTCGACGCCAGTTCTCCCCAAACACGTCGACCCCGTCGCCGCCTCTGGTGGTGGCCTGGTCGGCGACGTAAACGTAGGTTGCGATCTCCACGAGGTCGTGAAACCGCGATGGGATGTCCTGAAGCAAGTGACTCCGGATGTCGTTGATCTGAAGCTTTATATTCTCCGCCGGCCCCCAGAGGTGCAGTTGCAAGGGATCATCCCCGCCGAACGGTAGGGAGCCGACGGGCACTGCACCGCAGAGGATAGCGCGTTCGTTAGCCATCGCGCGCTCCCTCCTTCAGCTCGGCCACGAGCTTCCGCATGGCAACGTGTGCAAAGCCTGCGGCGTCTTGTCTCGATATGCCTCCCTTTTCCCAGTTTGTCTTGGAGAACCACCCGCCGGAGAACTCCTCGATGATCCTCGATGCTTCACGGCAATGCGTCGCGAGGGCACCGGCGAATTCGCCTTGCTGCGCGAGCGTTCCGAACCGGCGACCTTCGCCCACGTGATACGAAACAGCTCGACTGACGAAGTAGTCCAGGCACTTGTTCGTCAGGCTCGAGAAGAAGTCCCCAGCAAGGCTGCTGAATTGTCTGTTGGTCGCGAGCCCGGAGAGGGCCTCTTTGACGTCGTCAGGCCTGGTTCCGAACAGGCTCCTGGTTCGAGCACCGATTACCTTCGAAACCGTTTCTACGGCCGCCATCTGAGCCATTTCGCCCAAGTCGGTCCGCCCATAGTTGTTGGCAAGTCGGCGGTCTATGGCGTCCGAGAAGGCGCCGACGACCTCCATGAGGCTTGGCGAATCGGAGACATCAAGCCCGGCGCTGCGAAGCGCTGCCGCGAAGTCGTTGCTCTTGGCGGCGAGAGGAAGCTGAGTGAGAAGCCAAACGGTTTCGACTAGTCCCTTGTCTTCGGCAGCCAGGTTCAAGCCACGCTCGGCCGCCGTGATCGTGGCGTTGGCAATCTGCGCAGTTCCGGCACCGCCTTCGATGAGGCCGACTACCTCCTGCCACTTCCGGGTCCGCGGTAAGTCGCCAAGTCGGGTATGGCCCATTCTAAGCTCCTTGTCCGGCGCCATCCATCTGCAACCGGCCGACGGCTCCCGTATTTACACTACGTCGTCGTGTTCGTCTCTAGGGCGCTCATCGCCAGGAGTTCCATCCTTCCATCCGTAGCAGGGGCCAAGCCATAACGTTACGCGTTTGTTCAGAAACGCCTGACGGATGTCGCTGGTCAGCCAGTCACTCATTGGAACCTCCCGAAGTATGTGTGATCCCGAGGCCGCCCGCCTGATCAGGCAAGGCGATATGCTATATTACCAGATTTAGTGTTTCCGGGTCAAGGGGAAAAGCCGACGCCGGACGTGTCTGGCGTGATGGCATTAGCCGGCGGATGCCTGCCCTATGCACGGTCGCTTCGGCAGACTCCGCGACGGCTGGTGGCTGGTCGTTGCACGCGGTCCGCTTCGCGCGCCGGCAGCCCAAGAAGGACGGGTGGCGGACATTGGCCGATGGAAGCCTCCCAGTGGCGCCAAGCGCTCTTTGGGAGACTCGTCACGTGGGAACGCCGTCACGTTCGCAGGGAGTTTCGGGGCCCGGCAAACACGCGCGAAGAAAGGCTGGTGCACGCAAGTTCTTCTGCCGCAGAGGAATGGAGGTGTTGGTACCGGACGTCATTGGACGGATGCGGCAACGTGCGATGGTTACGAAGAGGGTTGCGTTCGGGGAGCCAGGCAGAAATCTACACCGAACGCGGGAATCTGCGTACCAGCCTTTGCCGGGCTGTGCGGCCAAGAGGCAAAAGTTTTGTGTACCGTACACAAAACGGCTTTCAGGAGGCACGCACATGACG
>JABMSA010000322.1 GCA_013202185.1 Planctomycetota bacterium | reverse complement strand
TCGGCAGACCATCGAACCCACCACCGAGGTCCTCTTCCCGGTCGTCCACGACGCTGCGGGCAACATCCAACTCCTGCCCGACCGCACCGATCCCACCATCGCCAAGCGGTTCACCTACGATTACCGCAACCGCCTGATCGCCGTCGAGAGCAGCACGAACTACGACTCTGACTCGCCCTCCTGGATTCTCGACGTGACCTTCCTCTACGACGGCCTGAACAGAAGAGTAAAAAAAGAGGCCCTCATCCCAAAAAAGAGGATGAGTGACAGACCAATGTCAAGGGCGCATCATCGCTGAGAGCCCCTGGAGGCATTCAGCACTAAAGGAACTGGATCTTCTTGGCAGGAACAGCGGAAATTACCCTCTTCATTGGGAGGAGAGCCTTCGTGGTTAACCCACCAGAGATTGTGAAGAACCGAAAGAGTTTGCGGGATCAGGCCGATGACGGCTTTTCGGCGAGCCACGCGCCGACGGTGCGCAGCAACTCGCGTTTCATCTCGAGGTTTTGCCGCCGGGCGGGGATCATGTCTATCACGTCGAAGCCGGTGGTGGTGAGGGCCCATTCGAGGCTTGCGGCGCAGCGCGTTGCGCCGCCGCCGCCGCCGCCGGCCACGCAAATGCCCAGGGCCGCCTTGCCCTTGATGCCATTATTCTTTTCGAAGGTGCAGATGCGGCGCAAGCGATCGAGAAACGCCCGCAAGCTCTCGCTGAGGTCGCCATAATACACGGGGCTCGCAAACGCGAGCACATCGGCCGAGCCCACCTTCTCGGCCAGAGCGGCAAAGTCATCCTCGATCACGCAGCCTTTCTGTTGGTTGCACAGCCCCCAGCCCTGTGCGTTGCACTGCCGGCATCGCTCGATCTTCAGCTCCGGCAGCAAAACCATTTCCACGTCGCATTGCGCCGAGCGGGCGCCATCTGCCAGTGCCGCGGCTGCCGAGCCGGTTTGGCCCGACGGATTGCGGCTGCCGTTGATGATCAACAGTTTCATGTTTGCCTCGCGGGGGCATTACTCGTCGAGGATATGCCCGAGTTTTTCTTTCTTGGTCTGGAGGTAAGAGCGGTTATTCTCGTGAGGAGACATTTGGATCGGCACACGCTCGACTATGTTGAGGCCGTACCCATGAATGCCGGCTACCTTTCGCGGGTTGTTCGTCAGCAGCCTGATCTCCTCGAGGCCGAGGTCGCGCAGTATCTGGGCTCCTGTGCCGTAATCGCGGAGGTCGGCGGCGAAGCCAAGACGCTCGTTGGCCTGTACGGTGTCGAGGCCCTCGTTGTCTTGCAGCTCGTAGGCCTTGAGCTTGTTGAGAAGGCCTATGCCCCTGCCTTCCTGCCGCATGTAGAGCACCACCCCCCTGGGCTGCTCGCTCACCAGCTTCATCGCCGCGCGGAGTTGGTCGCCGCACTCGCAGCGCACCGAGCCGAGCAGGTCGCCGGTAAGGCACTCGGAGTGAATTCGCACCAGCACGGGTTCGTGGATGCGCTCGTGACCCGGGGCCAGGTCGCCCACGCACAAGGCAAGGTGAAGGTGCTCGTCGAGTTTCGATTCGTAGGCGTGCAGCACAAACTCGCCCCACCTCGTCGGCAGCCGCACCGACGCAACGGACGTCACCAGTTTTTCCTTGAGCAGGCGGTATGCAATGATGTCGGCGATGGTGCAGATCTTCAGGTCGTGCTCAAGGGCGAAAGCCTCGAGCTGCGGCAGCCGCGCCATGCTGCCGTCTTCGTTGAGTATTTCGCACATCACGCCCACCGGCTCGAGGCCGGCCATCCGGACGAGGTCTACGGCTGCTTCGGTGTGGCCCGTGCGCTTGAGCACGCCGCCGGCACTTGCCACCACGGGGAAAATATGCCCGGGCCGCAGAAAGTCGGAGGGCCCGGCGCTCGGGTCGGCAAGCACTCGGATCGTCTGGGCGCGGTCGGACGCGGATATGCCGGTCGTAGTGTCTTTTACAGCATCGACCGATACGGTAAACGCCGTTCCCATGCGTTCGGTGTTGCATTGGACCATCAGCGGCAGCTCGAGCTGCTCGGCCCGCTGTGACGTCATCGGCGTGCAGATCAGGCCGCGCCCCTGGTGCGCGATGAAATTCACCGCCTCGGGCGTGGCGTGGCACGCCGCCATGATGAGATCACCTTCGTTCTCGCGATCTTCGTCGTCAGTGATAATGACCAGGCCGCCCTTGCGGATTTCCTCGATAGTCTCTTCGACGCTTGCAAAAGGCATGGCAAAACCTCCAATACCACTATTATACCCGCTCGGCGGCTGCAAGGCAAGGGTGTGCTATTCCTTCGCTGGCCCGGCGCCGCGAATAGTTCTTGACAGCAGCGCCGGAATCGTGTACATTCATGACCACTGGCGGAGCGCGGAGAAGCCGGAGGTTGGTTCCACCCTGATACGAAAGACCGGCCGAGCAAAAGAACGCGACTGATACGCCGGAGAGCCGGCAATGCGTTGCACGATGGCCTGCCCCGCCGCCCTTCACTAACCATCCCCGCAAAACTTCCGCAGCATTTTCAACACAAGCACCATGTCGGCCGGCAGGGGGGCTTCGACAAGTACGCTCTCGCCCGGGGCGGCATAGCTTTCGAAACCCAGCCGGTGCGCGTGGAGGGCCTGCCTGGCGATCAGCGGTTTCTCGACGCGGCCCGATTTCGGGCGGTAGCCGGGCTTGAACTCCGACAACCGAAACGCCGGCTCGGCGCCGCGCGGCCCCGAATACAGCGGATCGACCACGAGCGGATAGCCCGCCGCCTTCAGGTGCAGCCGTACCTGGTGGATGCGCCACGTCTTCGGAATGGCCCGCACAACGGCGAAGCGGCCGAAGTATTCCTCGGCCCGAACGATTGTCCTGGCGGGCCGCCCTGTGCGCTCGCTGACGATCGCCCTGCCACGCTTCACGCCCCTGGTGCTTATCGGCAGCGTTATCTCCATCTCCTCCGGCGGCCTGCCGCGCACGATGGCTATGTATTCCTTGCGAACGCTCCGGCTCTCGAACTGTTCCGTGAGGAACCGCTGCGCCGGAAGGCTCCTGGCTATGACGAGGGCGCCGGTGGTGTCCTTGTCGAGGCGATGCACGATCATCGGCCTGATCAGCTCGCCCGTGGCTAAGGGCGACTCGTGCTGGAAGTAATGCAGCAGCCCGCTCATCAGCGGGTTGCCTTTCGCGCCGCGCTCGGGCACAACGGCCAGCCCCGCGCGCTTGTTGATGACGACGCACGAGGCGTCTTCGTGCAATACTTCGAGGTCGATCTTGCGTGGGATTATCTGCCGCAAGCCTTCTTCAGGAAATGCGACGTCGACGCCGTCGCCTTCCTGCATCTTCGCGCGCCTGCTGGCTCGGCCGCCGTTATGGAGCACGCTGCCGGCGGCGATCAGGCGAAGCAACGAGCCGACCGAAAACGCCGGGTAGCGACCCGCCAGCACGTCTTGCAGCCGCGAGCCGTTCTCGTCTGCGGTGATTGTGAGTTGATCTGCCAGTCGTCGTCCTCGATCTGTATTCGGAGGTGGACGTCGTTCTTTGCCGGGGAAATGAATGTGCTTGTGATTATTGTGGAGGGAAACTTTTTGCAAAAAGT
>JABMSA010000321.1 GCA_013202185.1 Planctomycetota bacterium | reverse complement strand
CTCCAGGCCGGCCGTTTAGCCCCGTCCTTTAGGGCGGGGGCGCTCTTTTGGCACGTTACCAGGCAGTTTGCAGCATGGCGGGGGCGCGTTCTCAGGCCTTGAGCGCCTCGCACATGAATTCGATCGCGTCGTCGCGTATGTCGAGTTCGTGGCCGCCGTCATGCTCGTTGTAGAGGAATTCGCCGGCGATGCCGAGCTTCTCGTAAGCTTCCCGCACCTTCCGCGCCTCCGCCCGCGCAAGCCGCGCGCCGAAAAGATTGTCGATCTTGCCCACCTCGATGCACAGGCGCCTGGGGCACACGAGGGAGGCTATTTCGGCATCGAGAAACGTGCCGGCCGAATTGAACCACGTAGCGGGCGCGGCGTCGTAGACCTTGCGATTGTTGAAGAAGCACGAGGCCACGGCAGATTTGATGCGCGTGTCGACCGCAGCCGCTACAAGCGTGTGAAAGCTTCCCCACGAGAGGCCGATCATCCCCACGCGCTCGCCGTCGATGTCCTTACGCTTCGTCAGGTAGTCGAGGCACCTTTTCAGGCGGAGCGTCTCGAGCGCGGCGTAGGAGCCGCCGATCTGCTTGAGCTGATTATCGAGCTTGCCATGATCGCACTTCGGGCCGAAGTTGTCCGCCCAGATCATCAACTGCGGGGCGAACACTGCGAAACCACGCTTGAGCACCCGGCGGGTCATGTCGTTGTAATTGCAGCAGGGGAAGAAACTGGAGCAGTATTCGGGGGTGCCTCCTCCGCCGTGCTGCGATATGATCAGCGGATGGGGACCGTCAGCCGGCGGAATGAACAGCAGGCCATACGTCTCCAGGCCGGGGAGGGTTTCGATCCACAGCCTGGTGATGCGGCCCAGGTCGTCCGTCGCAACGAATTTCTTCCTTACCTTCGGGCGGCCGGGCGGGTCGTCGAGCGTCAGCGGCCAACCGAGCATGGCCTCAAACTGCCGGCGGTAGCCCTCGACACTTTCGGCGTATGCTTGCACCGAAGAAAAGTCGGGGCGGAAGAAACGCTTGCGGCGCGAGTCGGCCTTGCGGTGCTCGCGGCTTAGCATAGCGTTGAACTGCGCAAGCATCTCCTTGCGATACTCGTTGCCCGCATCCTCAGGTTCGGTATAGAGATTCATTCGAGTACGCTCGCTATTTCGCACCCGCCGCGACCAGGCGTACCATTGCCAGGTATTCGATCTCGGGCACGGTGAATCGGCACACGCCGTCGTCGTGACTGAACGGTATTTCTTCGGCTTGCGGCTCGAGCACGACGCGCTCGACGCTCGGGCACCGCACCTCGCAGGCGATGTTGTGCACCGGTTCCACCTTTTCGACGGCAGCAATGGCCTTCTGGCCGCCCTGGTGGCCCAGCGAGTAGTGGATCAGGTTGAGCAGGAGGTCGCCGCCGGTGTGCATCAGGTTGGCTTCGATCTTGCCGGATGCGTCCACGTCGTAAGGCATCGCCGGATCGGCGTGGCGCAGCACCGCCTCCATGAACTGCCGCAACCACGAATGATTGGTTTGCCAGTAAACGTTGAAGATCGATCCGGCAATGTAGATGGCCTTGCCCTTGCCGTAGTTGTTGATGGTCGCAAACGGATATGGGCTGCGCGTGTATGAAGCCGGCCCTCGGGCTGAGCGGAATGCCTTTGCGGGCGGCTGGCTTTCGGCCATCGGGTAGTGCAGCGCGGCCAGTTCTTCGGCGCCGTCGAGCGCTACCTTGAACCCCTGGCCGGCGAGCTGGAGGGGAATGGCCGGCGTGCTGCCCTTGACTTCCGGCGCGGGCACGAAATGCGCCGTGCTGAACGACAGCGGCTCGAGGTACTTCACGCCGAAGACGTCTTCGAGCTGGAAGCACCCTTTCTCGATCAGCGAGTTGCCCGTGGCCACGAGTATGCCGCCCTGCTCCACGTATGACCGGAGGCGATCGTACATCCCCGGCTGATAGGCCGCAGGCTCGGGCAGGATCACCATCGGCATCGAATCGAGGTCGTCCGCCAGCACGCTGTATTTGATGTCAACCTGGATGTGACTTTCGACCAGCATCTTGTGTGCGCCGCGAATGGCGGTAGGCCGCTCCCACCACCCGCCCAAGTGCTCGCTGAAGCGAAGCTCGGGATCGGCCACCGGGTACAGCACTACGGCGTGGCGCACGCTGTCGGCCTCACGGAGGATGTCTTCGCGCTCCTGCACGAAGCCGAATGCTTCCCTGAAGGTATCGTAAACGGCGGGCTGGAGCGTGCCGTCGACGTTGACCTGGTCGCCCGAGACAGCAACGGATCCGTTGCCGATCATCGCGGCGAATTCGGTGATGAGCTGCGCCGTGGGCTTGAGCGTCAGGTCGCCCCAGCCGCTGTAGAAACGCACGGTCATGATCTGAACATCGACGATGTCGTTGCGGACGGTGCGGGTGGAAAAGCTGTGCGTGAGGTAATCGCCCGGATGCGGCTGCGACTCCCACGTCGTGACATCGAGAAGCTCCTTCTGCGGCTTCGAGCCGTGCGCCGAGCCGAGATCGTTGGTGGCAAGCACAAGCTCGGGATTGGCGCGGTCGACGACCACGCGGCACTCCTTGAGGAAGTTCTCGAGCGATCGCATCGCGAAGCGTTTCTGGAGTGCCGGCGGCGCCTCGGGCGTCAGCTCGATGCCGTACTCCTGCTTAAACTTGCGCTTGCAAAACGGGCAGAAGCAGATGTTGTCGCACGCGTGCGGATCTTGCGCATCCATCCAGATGCCGTCGATGGGATACTCGGCGATCTCGGCGATCTGCGGGATGACAAGCTCGTCGCGGTAGGGCGTGTTCAGACAAACGACGCCCCAGGGCGCTCCCTCGCCGACGATCTGACCACTCGGGCCGATGTAGCGCCAGGCGGGGTTCTCTGTCCAGGCGTGGCCTTCCCAGCACAGCGAATAATACGCGAGCGTACGGATGCCGCGCTTCCTGCACTCGGAGGCCGCCTCCATCAGGAAATCCGGCTCGAGCCCGCTGTGCTTGTGCCCCACCTTCGTGTTGTAGAACGAATTGCCGAAGTGGCACTTGGCGAAAAGAGTAACCATCGAAACCTTGCCGTGCTCGAGGAGGTCGACAAATTCCTTCGCGTTGAAGTTGACTATCGCGTCGGCGGGGAACTCCGACATGTGGAAGTCCATGTGGACCTGCCGGAAGCAATCGCGGAACCATTTTGCCTTCATTCTCAATCTCACAATTCTTCGGTCGTTCGCTGTTGAGTCCTTGTTATCAGAAAAGATCGTCGTCGGTCGGGAGTTCTTCGAGCAGATCTTCGATAGTTTCTTCCTCGGGCTCGTCGTTGAGCAGGCCGTCGGGGTCGAGCTTGTCTTTGAGCGCCGTGAAGCGCACGTGCCCCCACAGATCGGGGCTCAGCCTTGCTTCGGTGGGCTCGTCGGTTGTGCCGACGGCCGTCTTGTTGGCCCAGTAATTGCGGGCCGTGGTAATGTTGCCCTCTTCGGTCGAGAGCACGCCCCAGTCGATCTTGAGCACCAGGCCCTTCTTGATCTTGAGGCCGAGTGTCTTCAGGGGTATGGCCGCTTCGACGCCGTAATTGTTTTCGGAAGAGCTGAACGCAATGCGCGCGTCCCTGAGCTTTACAACCTGGTCAAATGCGGTGGTTCCGGCGGCTGGTGTGGATGTTTTCCAGGCGTGGGTCTTCGGTGCGTTGGGCGCGACGGGCCGGTAGAGCACTGCTGCAGGCTTGCCGTCGACTACTGTAATGAGCAGGCGAAGATCGCCCTTGGCGGGCCTGCGGCGGTCGGGGTCGGCCTTGGGATCGGTGGCGAGCTTGATGTCGACGGCTGCGCCGGTCTTGAAGGAGCGGCGGAAATCGTCGCCCGTGTTCCTCATCGGGCCGGCGTTTGTTGTCTTCCAGGCAAGGAACAGGTAGTTGTCGTCATGGCCCATTCGAAGCTCGGCAAGGGCGCCGATCTCGGCCTTGTAGTTGCCATATCCTCTCTCATCGCCCCATTCGTCTTTGTCGACCGAGCCGTCGAGCTTGGGGCGCGGATACAGGTATGGGCACTCGACGACGGGCGCCCATGAGAACACCCGCTTGCGCGTGTGGTCGGCGTCCCACTCCCACGTTTTCTTGCGCAGCTCGGGTGTGATGGCTATCTCGCCGTTGAGGCGCTTGAACTTCTCGAGGCCCTTCACCTCGATCACGCTTACGTGGTTGTGGCCGCCGATGATGTAATACTTGTTATCCTGCTCGGTTTTGCAGAAGAAATGATGGAAATGCTCCTGGCCCAGCGTGAGGCCGTCGAGGCGCGCCCCGCGCTCGAAGCGGTCCCCGAACCCGCGTCGCCTTGGATCCCCCGTGTGGAGGGTGATGTGCCCGGCGAGGAGGCCGTCGGCGGTCCAGATGTTCATCTGCCCGGTGTTCGCGTGAATGACGAAGAACTCGCCGAGATCGCCCGCGTGCGCGACCGTGTGACCCGAGATGCCGAACTGGTTGGTGACGGAGCCCGGCCACCACGGCGGAATGTAAAGCCCCGAGACGCCGGTGCTCGCCGAATAGGTCCAGAGCGATTCCCCTGTGGGCGAGACGACCTCGTTGACTGAGGTTTGGGGACGACGCGAGCCGTAGCGGAAGTAATTGCCGTTGTCCAGGCGATACAGCGCCTCGAACGGCATCTTCTTTTCTTCGAACACGGGCGTTCCATCGGGCAGGAATTCCTTCACCTGGTAGCGTATGCTGCCGGCCATGACGCCGAGTTGCTTGTCGAACGGCCCGAGGGGGATGCTGAGCTTCGGCCCGAAGGTCACTTCTTCGATTTGCGGCTTGGAGTCGCCGTTGCGG
>JABMSA010000320.1 GCA_013202185.1 Planctomycetota bacterium | reverse complement strand
TTGATAGGGGCCGCATCCTGTGAAGGGCATCTCCCCTAGGCAAACGAGTTTGCTCTGGGCCGAGGCCCTTCACAGGACGGCAGCACGCGTGCTGCCGGCGGCATGCGGGCAACAATAGGGATAATCGCTCTATTTCCCCTCTCCCATTAGTGCCAATTAGTGTCGAATGGCGCTTACTTAAGCCGCGGCTCGGCACCCCGTCATCCGACGGGGTAGGCAGCCTCGCCCTCCATTGCCCAAGAATAGGCCACCTGGAGGGCGAAGCTGCGCTGAGCCGTGCCCGGGTTCGTTGAGTACTTCCATCGCGCAACCCACAATCTCGAACGCCTCTTCTTTGAGAAGTAATTCGTGATCATTAGTGTCCATTTGTGGTTCCAATCTTGTTGAGCCGATCTTGGAAACTTCGAACCACGCGGATGATCTCATCAAACTGGGGCGCTTCATGGAAGAACATGGTGTCTTGCATAGCTTCGTAGTCCGCCCGCCAATCAGCAAGTTGCTCAGGTGCAGGAACGATCTGCAGCGACCCGGGCTGTAGTGTGCTGTAGTCAACCCAGGACCAACGGAAGAACACCTCCCGATGCGCTACGATACGGCAAAAGAGATCCATATCGGCTAGAGCCTTTTCGGCGATGCCCTTCTCGATGAGACACCAGAGATCATAGTAATGACGGGCCAGCCGAGCCTTACGCGTCTTTTCTGGCGGGCGAAAGGTTTCCTCGTGAAGTAGCATGGCCTTCTCCCAGAAGGTCCGCCGCGGAGCGACCGCACAAACCGAGAATGCGGCATCAGACAGAAGATCGGGAAAGGCATTGACCAAATACGGCCGCAATGTTGGCGTCTCTGTCGGCTCTGTGTCGGAGCGAGCACCCATCTCGATTCTGACCACAGGCTGAAGGTACGACGGTCGGTCGGAGAAAACACTTGGGTAAGCAAAGAGAAGTGTCTGACCGTCGGGGTCGGCATCATCAGGATCAAGCCGCCATGACACGCCTTCTGGCAACCGCTCTGACAGCCGCTCCGTGAGCGCCGGTTGGAGTGACGTTTGGATGCGTTCCTGGCATGTCGCCTTGAGTTCCTCAAGCCACCGCCGCTGCTTCTTTCGAGAAGGGGCTCTTTCCGGGCTGTGTGCGCCACCAAATCCGAGGAAATCACGGTCAATGACGATATCGATGTCCTCAGAGAAGCGCTCGATCAGATTCCACGCCTTGGATAAAGCCGTACCCCCCTTGAAGGTCAGATGATTGCCCCATTCAGGCAAATTGAAAAGATGCCGCAATGTCCAGCAGACCCAGAAGTCCTTCTCAATACTGGCCGGCTGCAGGCTGAGGTCCTCCTGCGCTTCTTCATAGTAACGACGCTGATCTGAAGGTTCGAGCGCGATGAATTCGTTCGTCGTCACCGGCCGACATCTCCTCCAACTTGCCGCATTATGTCGGCAATCCACGCAGGCGCATATCGCGGGTCTTTGAGCAGTTGTTTCTTGGCGTCATTCGGTAAACGCTGTTGGAGAATACGGATCGTAGTGTCATCCACATGCCGCTGCCCCAACCAGCGCAAAGCCTGGATGACGGTCCCGCTGATGCGACCTGCTGTGGCCATATTTCGCGGTGTTGTACGTTTGAGAACGATCTGTCTGCGACCAACATTGACTTTGCGGGTTCGACCATCTGTCAGAAAGACGATCTTGGCCGGCACCTGCGTAGAGAGACCCAGGATGTTTGCTGCGTAGGCACCTGTCGGCTGCAAGCGGATAGCATCGCGGCCCTTCAGGGCGTTAGCGATGGCGTCGGTGTCTGGAGATGCGATTTTCCCCAGCAGCTTGCTATACCGGGGAATATCATATAGCCCACGCGCGATCTGACGAATAGTGCCGGCCTTCTTGTAACGTTTCAGAGCCGATGCCACCGCGGCTCGACTGCCCAGATCAGAGAAGTTCGACGGAGTGAACACCCAGCCCTTCGAATGACCTTGTATCCGCTTGAGGACCTTGCTATCAACAGATTGTGGGTTTTTCTTCATATTGCACCTGACACAAATAATGGTATGTTTTTGTGTCAACAGCAAGCGCATCTTTCATTTAGAACAAATGCCCCACTATTTCTAAATGGCCTGGCATCACAAGAACGTCGATACTTGCAGGCAAACGAATGATCAGGCCGAGAGAAGAACCCGACAGCAATGAGTTTCCGGCTGAAATCAACCGGAAGCTGGCGGTGGACTCTCGCCGGCATAATCTGACGCCGGA
>JABMSA010000319.1 GCA_013202185.1 Planctomycetota bacterium | reverse complement strand
GGCCCGTCTCCCCCGAGACGCCCCACCGGGGCGTCTCTACAAATACGTCACCGTGTTTGCGGACAGGTGTGCTAAGGTCGGAAGCGGGCAGGCAGGCCGATTCAGAGGGCAGGCAGGATTCGGCGGACTCGGAAGTCCGTTCAAGGTCTCGCTCAGTACCGCCCCTACCCGGATCGCGGCCTTTAAGTCAATGCCCCTCGCTATTCCCCATCCGCCGATAGCGCCTCGAGGCGATGCCGGCGCTGCTGCTTGAGTACGTGGATGACGCGCTTGATGTCGATGATGCGGACAGATACGTCCGGATCCTGAGGCCGGAATTTGCACTGCTCGACGGTCGCCAACACGCCGCTGATTCTCACGCCTCTCTGGAGGAATGGAACGAGGAGTTTCGACTTGCCCGCGTTCAGGCTTGTCCTCTCTTCCAATCGTCCTCGTCGTCGTCCTCGTCCTCGTCGTCGATCTGTTTCTTTCTGCGCGTGTGAGAGTCATAACGTGGGAAAACTTGACTTGCCAGTGACTCGCTTTCCGATGGTAGGGATGTGTCGCCTGTAATCTCTCGGAAAAATGGGACGACTGCCGAATCCTATTCGGACAGCTACACTATTTCAATTGCACAAGATAGATGGCCATGTTTGGAGAGCACAGGTGCCTGTGACGACTTGCCTGCAAATGGAGCTGAAATAGGATAGCAGTCCCGATTTTTCCGCAGTTTTTACGTTAGTTCGAGTTAAAGAGCAAAGGGCGCCGCAACTGCGCCAGCATCGCGGCGGGCTTTCGGTTGGGCTTTGTCGCGGAGATTGTCACTGCCGACAGATCGGGATTCATTCTTGTGGCCGCCCGGCGTCAGGACTCATTTTCGAACAGCTTGAGCAAGCCCTGGTTGCTTCGGACCTGAATGGGCATTCCTTCGGGATCCAAGAGCTGGTCGCGGGTGAGACCGGGGAGCCCTTTCGCTTCGATGTATTTCTTCGCCTTGTCCTGCTTCTTCGTGGCAACGGATAAACTGATGGACTCGCGCCTCTCGTCGCCGTCGGACTTCTTCAGCTCGATGCAACTGTCTCCGATTCGGATCATGACGCCATCGTCAGACCGGCTGGTGACTTTTGCGCCTTCAAACCCCTTGTAGAACCTGACAGCTTCGTCCAGGTCCTCAACGTGTCGTGTGATCACCATTTTCCATTGGTTGCTCTTTCGGTACCTCGAAAGGAGAGACATTGCAATAAAGCCGATGATCATTATAATGAGATAGGCCAGGGAGACCCCCAGGACCACCGGCAGGAGCATCCCGCCCCTGCCTGTCCACCACCCCGCGCCGGTTCCTTTCTCCGAGGTCGGATCAGTGATGAGGTCAAGGCCGGCTCCGGTTTCCGATTCCTCGAGCGCGTCTTCGGAATCGTCAAGCTCTTCTGTTTCCTGCTCCTCAGGCTCTTCTGGAGCCGGGTCGGGCGAGATCGGTGGCACTTCGGCAGGCGCCTGCTCCGGCACGCTTTCATCGAGCCCCCCTGCCATTTCACCTGGTGCTGTTCCCGCGTCATCTTCTCCGGTTTCTTCCTTTTGGGTAGAGACGTTTCCTTGTTCGTCCAGGACTGCCACATCAGTTCCGGCCTCTTGTTTTGCCATGCCGTCGTCTTCCCCCGGGGCTTCTCGTCCATCTTCTTCGGGGGATGTTTTCGTTTCACCTTCGCTTTCGGTTGCCATTGCGTCTGCTATCTGCTTAGCCCTCAGGCGTTTTTCCTGTTCAGCTTTTTGGAGTTCTTCTTCTTTTTCTCTTTCGCGCTGGTGGCGCAGGATCGCTTCGTTTGCTTCCGGCGCGGCTGCTTCTCGG
This sequence comes from Planctomycetota bacterium, assembly GCA_013202185.1. Taxonomy (GTDB): domain Bacteria; phylum Planctomycetota; class PUPC01; order JABMSA01; family JABMSA01; genus JABMSA01. Next base: position 5,074 of record JABMSA010000319.1, on the reverse strand, counting down.
TCCTCACCTGATTCCAGCTCGAGCCGGAGGCGGCGAGCTTTCTCGATGGCTTCCCGCGCGGCTGCTTCTTGGGCTTCACGCTCGGCTTGGGCTTTTTTCTCTTTGGCAATCAGGTCCTCTGCGGCCTTGAACTTTGCGCTCACTATCTCCTTGATGCGCTGTTTCGTATTGCCGAAAAGGTCAACGTACTTCTTGTCGTGTCTTGCTTTCCACCTGTTATTTGTTCTTTCTACGAAGTACTTCTCGTATTCCTCCGCGGTCTTCAGTGCGCCGTTTTCGCTGTCTGCGCTGATGTCCTTGATCAACGCATCCTTGCCGTTCTCGACCAGCCACAACTGCCCGTCCCAAGCTGCTTGCGCTTCTTCCAGGAGCTTCCCGCATTCCTGGACCAACTGACGTTCTGTTTCTTCGAGCAGATCTTGCCGCCCGAAGGACTTTTCCGCTGTCCTGACAAAGGGGGGCCTGAGGCAGGCGGAAATGTTCAGCGTCTTGGCCAGGTCCGTCAGGCCATGCGGCTTATCCTTGTTTTCTTTCTTGATGAAGCTCTCGTCGGCCTTCCATTCACGCGATGCAATTTTCGGAAAGTACTTTTTGATCTGCACTTCGGCGATCTTCTGCCTTACCTTCGGAAGGGCTTCCTTGACCTTCTGTGTAACGTTTTCCTCCAGGGCATTGCGGCAGGGACCATCATTGTCGGCATAGTTCTCGAGCGACGCCGCAAACTCATCCCGCTCCGTGCCTTCGGCGAGTTTGCCGGCGTAATTGGCGATACATTCTCGGCCAACGATACGCACATGACTGTTGCTTGCCAGCTTCACGCTGCGGTCAAGATGCTTGTGTTCCGTGAGGCTGCCGCTTATCATTTCGCTGAGGTCGCTCTGTATGACCGTGACCTCCCAGGCGCCTGCGAAATTCCTGAACCGTTCCTCCTCCAGCTCTTTCGCGCGGGCATTGATCTCGTCCTGTACGCTTTCAAATCGATCGTACACTCTCTCGTCGGGCTTCTTGCGCCTTTCCTCAGCAACAGCATCGTCCACTGCCCTTTTGAGGGTCTGTGTGAGCTGGTCGCGCGAGATATCGTCTTTTGGCGGCGTGGCTTTGCGGACGACCTCGAGCTGGGCCTGCATCTGCTCCCGGGCGCGCCGGATGCGGGCGTCGGCTATCTGCTCTGCTTCCTGTTTGACCTCTTCGAGCATCGGTACCTTGCTCATTCTGTTCACGAGCCCATCTCTGATTTCGAGCCGGGCCTTTTCGTCCCAGCGGTTGCGATGGAGGCGCTCCACCTCCTCGGGCTGCGGATCGACATTCTGCGCAACTTTCGCTTTTTGCTCTTGGACGGCCCCGGCGCGGGCGGCCTTGAAGATTCTCTCGAAGTGCCGTGCGCGGTTTTCCTTGAGGGCCCCGTCTATTCTCTTAGCGCACTTCTTGCCTGCATGATCCTTGAGCCATTCCAACGAGAACCACTTCTCCGGCTCTTCCTCCGGATTGAATGACTTCAAGATCTCGCGAAGTTTTTTGGCAAGCTCGCCTCTTCCCAGTTCCGTGTAGCAGCCTTCCAATAGTGGCATGCTCTGGTCGACGGTTGCGTGGGCGAGGGTATCCTCGAGTATCTGCTCCTGAAAATCCGACACGGCGCGATCCAGGAAGACTTTCACCCACTCCGGAATGTCGTTTTTTGTGAGGTCCTTGATTGCCTCCGTCGCCACAATTGTGGCCTCGAGCGGGAATTCGGGTTTCTTAACCGGCTCTGCTTCCCCTTTGGCGGCCCGCAGGGGCACAACGGCGGCGGCAATCCCCAGCAGGACCACCGCCACGAACTGCAAGGCTTCGGATGACCATTTGTTTTTTTGCCTGCACATGCGCAATTCCCCCGGAGGCCGGCTTTGGCCTCACTTCGATCTCAGTTGCTTCCAGACTATATCTGGCATGTCGCAACCAGCGTCCTCGAAACGGGTCTCTAATTGAAGTATCAGGCTTCTCTTTAGTTCACGGCCAAGTCGCTGCCTTTCCTGGCTTGTTGTTCCAGGTTTCTTTATATCCTCGACGAGTTGTCTGGCGTCGTCTGAAAGATTCATGCCTTCAGGGTCATCGAATATCTCTTGCTTCATCTCTTGCCTAATGGCGAAAACCAACTGCTCCTGAAGCTCGGCCGCTTCCTGCTTCGTGCCATCGAGAAAATCAAGGATCGCCCTCTGGATGATGCTGCGGTTCCAGTAGGAGATCACAATGGGGTCGGCCTCCACGCAGAGCTTCATCGCCAGCTCTGCGTCCTTTCGGAAGTCGCCCGGCGACACTTCCCGGTTGCCGAGATCAACGACGTCCTTTCTGTCGAATTTCGCGCCTTGTGGGTCGGTGATGCCGGCGCGCCCGAGCGTTTCGGCATAAATTTTCGCGGCCTCATCATGATAGCCGTCGCTGTAAAGCCGTTTGATGCTGTCACAGTATACTTTGAAATCTTCGTCGTCGGGCACACTGCCGTTGCGCCTGACCCTGTGCGCTTCGGGGAAGCGCGTCACAAAATACGCCGACCGTTTCTCGGCCTTGACCTGTTCCAGGTGATAGTGCAGCTTCTGATACTGGTAGTTGATCATGAAGATTCGGGTCTTGATCGGGCCCTGGGCATCTCTGTCAGATTGCACCAGCTTGCTGAAGGCTTCCCGGTAGTCAAGTATCTGCGTGAGGACCACGGCCGTAAGGACGAGTATCATGGGCAGCAGGATCTGGTTGAACGTCCACGGTACGGTTGATTCGATCAGGCCGGCATCGGCAGCCCTGGGGGTGGATTGGTACCGCTGCCTGAGGACGGCGACAATCTGAGCAGGCCCCTTGTTCATCATGGCCTCCTGTTTCTCTTGAATATCCGCTTCAATTTCCGCAAGGGGTCGAATCTTGTGCGCTGGGCGCTCTCGCCTTGCTGCAACGAGGCAGATCGGGGGGCGAAAAGCGCTGGGGCTTTCTCGCGGGCATCGCCGGAGGCCGGTTCACTGTTGGCCACAGCGCCGTCTATGGCGTCGCCAAGGGCGGCGCGCAGCTTCCTTACTTCATCGGTGAGCAGATCAATAGCCGCCCGTTCCAGTTTCAGCTCTGCGATAGTGTCGGTGTGTCGGCGGCCGCCATATTCGGCCTGCAGGTCCACATTCATAGACATATTAGCCAGAACAGTCAGAATGCTCTCCAGAGGCTCGATCTTGTCCGCCGCCGCATCGATTCTCCCCGCAATCTGGTTGATTGAGTTGACGACCTCGCTTTTCGTGCCCTCAACTTCCGTTTGAGCGCCTTCAATCCCAAACTTGATCTCTTGTATCGCATTGGTGGTACGACCCACCGCTATCCTGGTGTTGTCGACGGCCGCCTTCAGGTCCGACAATGCCCTGGTGACGCCCGTCCGGGTGCGCTCGGTCGCGTCGGCCAGGCCCTTCAGGGCTCCCTCAGGGGCGTTGAAGCATCTCTCGATGCTGCGGGTCGACTCTTCCACTTTCAGGGCGACGACCTCGAAGCTCTTGATCAGTGCGCCGCGGTTCGCTTCGATCACCTGGTTGAGGCCCTGGAGCGACCCCACTGTCTTGTTCATCCAGTTCACGAACTCGAGAGAAGATTCCTGCTCCGTTTCCTCGTCCCAAGATATCGTGAAACACATGGAGAAAAGCCGCTGCACCGGCGGGGCGGCAATGTACGCCAGCACAACACCCGTGAAGGTGCTCAGAAGCGCCGTCCCGAAGGCCGCGACCAGCAGGTTCATCGTTTCTTCGCTGCCCCTGGATTGCAGGTTGCTGAGGCCGAACCCCAGCAGAAGGAACCCGAACAACGTACCGATGAGGCCCAGTTGCACCCAGGATAACACAGCATTGGATCGAAAGGGAAAAGTCCTGGACAACGCGGCCCTCCAGCGGCCCAAAGCCACGGCAAAGGCGCCGTAGGCAATATATGCCGTGAAGGTGAAAAGGAGAAATGTTGTGATCGTCGAGAGGTCTACCCTGTAAAGAAGAGCAAATGGCGAATCCTGGAGGGATTTGGGAATGAAGTGTGCCTCAAGTCTCGGGGTGTAACTGAATCGCCATCGCTTGCCGGCATCGGCGCCCGGCTCGACGTCCCCGGCGCCCGCGATGCTTCCTTGGGCCTCCTTCTCTGCGCCGCCGCGCCCGGAAAGCCGTCTCGAGATCTCGCCCAGGCACGTATCAATGCTGATTATCCACAGCAGGCACAAGCCCAGGGCCAGCAGGCCGGCCAGGCTTCCGACCACCCAGCAGAAGGGGCGTGCCCAGTGCTTTATGTACACTTGCGATCCGTCAGATTCAACCATCAACTACAGTCTCCGCTGTGTTCCGGGTACGTTCGGGCGGCGGCTCAATCTGTTTTGCGATCGGTGATCCCCCGCAGATAGCTCCTTGCCTTGGCAGACCACGCGCTCCCGTCCGGCGCCTTGGCGGCAATCGTTCGGAAATCGGAAACGGCTTTGTTCTCCTGCCCCACGACATAGCGCTGGAGGGTGCGGTAATACATTGCTTCAAAAAACTCGGGGCGCCTCTCGAGAGCCCTCGTATAGCAGGCGATGGCCATGTATGGGCTGGCCGACGCGCCGTGGCTGTCATAGATCGTACCCATCACGTAATACGCCCGGGCAGACCCCGGGTCCAGCTCTACTGCCTTGTATGCATCATCGAGGGCGCGGTTGTGCTCGTCGAGGCTACTGAGAATCTCCGCCCTGAGCACAACCAGCTCGGCCCGATCGGGTGAGAGTTTCACCGCCTTGTTGATCAGTTCGAGCGCCGTGCCGTGGTCCTCCAGGCCCGAAAGCGCAGATGCCTTCGAGTACAGCGCCTCAACGTCATCGGGCCGGCGCTCCAACACACCGTTGCAAGCGTCAACGGTCTCCAGTAGCGCGCCTGGGCTGGTCTGGCCGGCACGGGCAAGGTGCCTGGCAAGCAGATCATTCATCCCCGTTCCGTCAGGATTTGCGGCGACCTCACGGCGCAGCTTCTCGATTCGTTCCGTCGATTCCGTGTCGCCGGCGGGTAGGTCAAAGATGCCGTCTTGTGCCCGCTCCTTGCCGGTGCCTGCCAGGCGATCATTGCTG
>JABMSA010000318.1 GCA_013202185.1 Planctomycetota bacterium | reverse complement strand
TCAAGCCCGAGAACTACAAGGCGATGGTCGATGCCGTCGGCGAGTTGACAAACCCAAACTGGCGCAGCCGATAGGACTCAATGCGATTCACCTGAAGACTGCAGCCTGCGTAGGGGCAGCGCTGAGCGAGTCTTTGAGCGAATTGCCTGCCCTCTGCCGGGCCTGGGTCAATGCCGATAGCCGCTGCACCGCAATTCCTTATCGGAGAGCAAAATGAACCGGCACGAATTCTCGAAATTGTTTCCGCTCGGCTCGCACCTCTGCCGCGAGCCCATGCCCGAGATGACCGAGCTAAAGCGCGACATGGAAAACCTGAAGCGGCACGGATTCAACCTCGTGAAGCTGCAGGAGCACTGGATGGTCGACGAGCCGGAAGAGGGCCGATTCGACTTCTCGCGCTGCGAGGAGCTGATCGGGCATGCCGCGTCGCTCGACGTGGGAGTCTACCTCGGCCTCACGTGCGAGCAGGCGCCCCCGTGGCTGTGGTGCAAGCATCCCGGCTGCCGAATGGTCGGCCGCAACGGCCTGCCGATCGCATACGAGGCGCAGACCACCCTCCCCGCCGACGGCAAGCCCGGGCCGTGCTACGATCACCCCGGGGCATCGGCCGACCAGGCGCGATTCATCACGAAGCTCGTGGAGACCCTCGGCAAATACGAAAACGTTGTGGTGTGGAACACCTGGCAGGAGATCGGCTATTGGCCGGCGGGCCTGGCCGGACAGGACGTGTGCTACTGCGAGCACACCCTCGAGCACTTCAGGCGGTGGCTGCACGAAAAGTATGGCGACCTCGACGGCCTCAACCGCGCGTGGAACACCCGCTACGGCGACTGGCAATACGTTGCCCCCGACAGAGTCGCCGGCGGCAAGACCTGCCTTGCGCACGACGTGGCCTGGAAGTACTTCATGGACAACGTGCAGATCGCCGGCGTTCTGAAGGCGCGCGCCGACGCGATTCGGAAAGCCGACCCGCTCGGCCGACCGGTCTTCGCACACCTCGGCGGGCCGGGCATCGGGTCCGGACGCGACTGGACCTACGCCCGCTGTCAGGATTTTCTCGGCTCGTCGTGTTACCCCGCGTGGGGCGTGATGCAACCCTGGGACGACAACTATCACACCCACGGCGAGCGCTACGACAAGCACCTGGCGCTCTTCAGCGAAATGTGGGAAAAGGTTGCCATGCAGTACGACTACGTGCGGTCGTCGAACCCTCGCGGCGCACCGGTCTGGGCCGCAGAGTTCCAGGGCGGGCCGGTCAGCACCGGATTCCACAAGGGCCGCGTGCCTTCGGCCGACGACATCCGCCGATGGATGCTCACCGCCGTAGGGTCGGGCGTCACCGCCATTTCGTTCTGGGTGACGCGCGCCGAGATCATGGCGACCGAAGCCAACGGCTTCAGCCTGCTCGACAGTTCCGGCGACACCACCGAGCGCCTCGAGGAGGCGGCCCGCGTGGGCGCCGCGCTCGGCAGGCATCCCGAGCTTTTCGGCCGGCCGTCGCGACCCGCGGCGCAGCTTGGCATCATCATCAATGAATGGAACCACCAGTTCTGCCAGTCGATGGTGGACGGCGGCGGGCACCTGGCATACAGCGTGCGCGGATGGTACCGGCGCCTGTGGGATGCCGGCATAGCGGTCGATTTCGTTGAGGTCATGGAACTCGATGAGGATTACATCGGCGATTACAAGGCACTGATTCTTCCGTTCCCGATCTCGCTGTCGGAGGCGACCGCCGCGAAGCTTGCGCGATACGTCGAGGCGGGCGGCGAACTCATCAGCGAAGCATGTCCGGGCCGGATCAACGAGCATGCGTTCTGCAATCGCGGCGAGCTTTCGCCGACCGCGCAGAAGCTGTTCGGCGCCGTACACGAATCATTCACAATGGTGCGCGAGCCCGACGGCGGAACGCGGTGGTCGCCGCGCGAGCGCACGTGGGGCGAGTATCAGGATTCGGCCATGCTCGCCGGCGACGGGCCGCTGGAGGGCCACCGGCTGCGCGCCAACGTTTACATCGAGACTTTCAACTGCGACGGCGGCGAGCCCTGCCTGCGTCATGGCAACGCCGTCGCCGGAACAGTCAGAGACGCCGGCTCGGGCCGCGCCTGGCTGCTGGGCACGTTTGCCGGGCACAACGGCGCCGCCTATCGCGACGACGAATCGCGCGGGCTGATCCTCGCGCTGCTCGCGGAGTGCGACGTTGAGCCCGAAGGCCCGGGGCGCCTACTGCTCCGAAAACGGGTGTCGCCGGACAAGGAGGCGTGGCTGTTCACCAACCCGACGCTCGAAGACGTAGCCGAGACCGTCGACGTCGCGGGCTGGGCGCACGTCGAGGATCTTCTCGGCGGGCACGTCGAGCCAAACGGCGACAAGATCGAGTTGACCGTGAATAGTCTCGACGTTCGCGTTCTGGTGCTCGAGCGGTAATTCTTTGATTCTCGGGCCCCTTCCTGAT
>JABMSA010000026.1 GCA_013202185.1 Planctomycetota bacterium | reverse complement strand
GTTCACCGTCGCGAAGCACATTGTCATCGATCTTTTCAAGACGTGCCCGACTGACTGGGTCCAGCTCTCATTCGACCCGCGGGCTGCCCTTGACCCGCGCGGGTGTTGGGGCACTGACTTCCTTTGGGAGTGCATCGATTCTCTCAACGAAAACCGAAGGAGCGCCTTGGTTGGCCGGTACTCCGACTTCAAAGGTTATGGGACAATGACAAACACATCAGGCAGTTCTGATTCTGCGGTAAAGCAGCTCGTCTACCACGCGAAAGTCGCCGTTACGCGCTGTCTTTCCATGAAGGCGGCGCAGATGTGTCGTGATGTCCTGTCTTCACTGTTCAGCCCACCCGGGTCAGCAGCGCCATCTCACCCGCAGACTATTTCGACAATGGTTCTGAATGACATCAGGCACGCCGCCTCTTGGCTGTACCTCGGGCTGCAGGCCGGTCCTCCCCGAGCCTCGCTCGCCAAGACGTTTAGGCGTCGCATCGCGGCCGGGCTGAATTTGGCCCTCTCCCCCGCCAAGCTGCCCGCCGAGGCATCGGAGGTGCTGGAGTCTGTTTCCGAGTCCTTGGCCATTCAGGTCGTCGACTTGATTGAGTCTGTTTCTGCCAATCTCCCCAGACAGTGGATTCGGACGAAGCCAGACCTCGATGACGAGCAACACACGCTCACGCCCGAAGAGGCGAATCTGCTTGCCGTTTTGTTCTTGTGCACCAGTGTCGTGTTGGATGACAGCGCCGCGTTGAATTGGTCGTCTGCTCAGGCGGTGTGTCGCCAATCGTCAATCGCTCTTGCCGGATTCCGATCCCCGTCACGCGACTGGTATGATCACTTCGTCGGCGAAGTGATGAAGTTAGATAATCATCTGCACGCATGCTCCTCAACCGCCGCAGGCGTTATCACGCGTTGGTTTGACACGCGGCCTGCGAGCCACAGCACCCTCCAGGCATCACGCGAGTTGTCTCTGATAGCTGTGGCTTTTTCCACATTTGGCTTGCCCACTGGCAACGGTTCCCCCGGCCTTGTGTTGGGGTGCCTGCAAGCTGTGCGACTGCCGTAGTGAGCACTTGTGTGCTTGGCATATCAAAATGGAGATACAAAATGGACTGTGAAGATGCACGATATAATCTTTTTCTGTTTCTTGACGGAGAGGGGCTGCCGTCTGACACAGAACAGCAACTGCAAGACCACCTGGCCTCGTGCAAGTCTTTCCAAGCATTCCAACAGCTATTGACTCATACAGACCGCCTTCTATGGGAGGCTGTCGGTGATGAATACCTTCCGTCTTCTGATCCCCTCGTTGTGGAGACCATGAGAAGGCTTGATGGTTGCCAGCCCGTAGCGGTAGACGAGACTGGGGGCAAGGGGGTAGACGATCAGGTCGGCGCGCATGTGTCAGACAGTGAAGGATCCGCCAGCGGCTCCGGCGCCGGAGATAACGTGAACCCGTTTCAAAGAGCGGCTCATTTTCTCTTGGAGCATCCACTCGCGGCAATCATTGTTATTGCGCTCCTGACCGGGATAGGTTGGGGCGGCAACAACGTTCTGCAGGAGCTTGTGAGGCTGCGACACGACGCCCGGGAAAAGCAAGCGGAGTACGACGAGGCATGGAAGGCGGTGGGTTTCGACAAGATCGTTGAGCCTGCCATAAGCGTGTTTGCAGCACAACCGGGCGGCAGGCGGGATTCAATACTGGTAGAGCTCAGTCCAAGAGTCGAGCACGGGTGGATACGAGAGGTGAAAGTGCACTGGGGGGATCTTGATGCCTGGGAGTGGATCTTCGAAGCCGAGGGGAATGCGAAAGCTCTGGCAGCCACCCATGCTTACGCGCTTCCACCCGAAGACAAGATCCGCGAGTGGACGCTGCAAATTGAGTATACAGTTTCTGATGCCGTGGCGACGGCCCGCCGCTTCACGCGCGATGAATTGACCCGGACGTGTGTTGTCCGAGCCACGCGCGATGGAATCGCCCTGCTCCCAAGCGACGGCAAGAGCCCCAAGCCGCGACTGGTCGAACCCGGGCTGCCTCGGATTTCATGGTTGAGCCCCGCGATGGGGGCGGCAGCAGGCTGGAAGACCACCGTCGTGTTGAAATCGTCAACGCCCACCGAAAGGGTAACGCTACTGGTGCGGCCATGCTCAGGATCAACATTCTACGTCTTGGCGGGCGCCCGGCCGCTGTCTGCCGAACGATCCGAATCGTTCGAAGTCAAGCTGGGCGGTCGACGTGGCGACGCCATCGGCGATGAGTTCCAGATCTTTGCCGTGGCCAATGATAACTTTATGCCCAGCGAATGGTCACTGGACATAAGTGAGGTGCCGCATGCGTCTGTCGTCGGCCGCGTTACCGTGCGCAAGGTGGCCGGCATGATTTCAGCCGACCCGGCTGGCGTTGCAGACCAGGAGTCGGCCCGCATTCGAGGTGAGATCTTCACTTCGGATGGTGCTGCCGTCTTGGTGAAGCAGGGGCAGGAATTCACCGTCCTCGAGACGTTCGCACCCGCCCTTGTCGGTAGCCGGTTCGACAAGACCGTCCGCGTTCCTCCGCCCGGGCCGAGAGCGATCCACATGGTAGTTTACAGGAAAGGTGCACCCGCGTTGCGGGTCGGGCAGAAGATAACGGACATCCCCGCAGAATCATACTGGCTGTACAGTGCAGCCACTAGTCAGGTCAGGCGCGAATCTTTAGAACAAGGAGACTGAACATGAAGATTCCGAGTCGTGCTATTGTTGTAGTTGGCGCTGTCGTTGTGGCCGCGTGCACTGTTGTGTCGATCGGCCGGGCTGCTCAGAAGGCCGACCTTTCGCTGGCTGAAGTGACTGGCAGGCTGTTGGATCTCGAGGATCGTGTTGCCCGGATCGAGCAGCGCCTCAACGCAGCGGGCGAAGCGCCGGCCAGCGATGCTGGTGTGCCGCAGAATAAGCCGGTTATCGAGATCACCTCTCCGAAGAATGGAAGCGAGGTCGGCAGGACCGTGGTCGTCGAAGGGGTTGTCCGCGTCAACGACCTCGCCGGTCGATCCCCGATTGTTGGCGTCCACCCTATGCTGACGGATCTTACCTGGATTCAACCCGAACCACTCAAAGTGGAAAAAGTCGCCGATGGATACCGATTCAGATGTCGCGTTTATTGTGGGAGCAAACGGCAGGGGGTAGGTGAGCAGTTTGAGCTTTATGCCTTTCTTCCCAAGAAGGGAACTATCAAGGAAGGAGATGTCTTGGAGAAGCTTCCTGAGGACGTTCCCGCCAGCCTTTCTGTGGTTGTGACAAGGACGAAGTGACGGATGTCCGGGAGCTATCCCTGGGCCCCTCAATGCTAGGAAAGTTGCCGCAGACATGGAAGACGATCTGGTGCCTGGTCTTCGACAAGCTCGACCAGGCACCCCGTCTTGTACGCCGTGTATCGGCGCGCGAGAGAGAGGTCGTCGCAATGTCGACTTGAGCGGACGTTCGGTCTGCCGCAAGGCGCGCAGCGCAGGATCCCCCTCAACAGCGCACCGAAGCGATTGCGCACGTGTTTGCCGCCAGAACGGCCGTTTCCTTTGAGGAGTGCCTGCACGCGCCGGAAGATCTGCGCGTCCACGGAAGGATGTGCCGCAAAAAGGAAAGGTTACGATATCCTGTCAACTCAAAGATGCGAGTGTGAGTGTGGGCGGTACTTTCATCGGAAATGCCCCATGCACTTTGTCTTTGAGTGACGGAATCCACATTATCGAGGTCACGCTGGCAGGTTACAGGAATTTCAGGAAGGAGATGCGTGTCTTCGCCGGGAGTGATGTCGCCGTCCGTGTGACTCTGGAAAAGCCATAGCCCTCTCGATGTGTTTGATTGCGACAATGGTAAACAGATGCAATCTCACGAGAGAAGAGACGCTTGGATGCCGGCCGAGTTCTTCGTTTCGCCAGCCAGTGTCTCTGGTGCCCCCCAAGCGGGTGGCATCCGCACAGTGTGGCACGCCCTGAGCAGAAGACAACACCGCATCTACTCCCCTCTCACCGGTCGGATGGAACGTACCCACCGAACCGCGCAGGACTTCTGCTTCTCGGCACCGGCTACTTCGCATACGTGGCGACTGTGTGGAGAACCCAACGGGGACAACAGACGCCACGATGCCCATTGCCCGCCGCTCCTCTTCGTGGCCCGGCCCTTTCTTCTCCGCAGTTAACCAGCGGCACGAGATCCCACAAGCGCCCAAATGGACCAAAGCTGTTAAACACCCGCGCTCTCGCCGGAGAGAGTACGAGAGTACTGGCGATTCTAGGGCAGAGAGGGGTAGTTGTGTTTAACAGGACGAGAGGATCCCGGCGGGCGTGAGCACCTCCGGCCTGGCAGCCGCTCCGCGTCGACCCTCGATTACACATCCCAACAAAAGCAAGGCGCCGGCAAATGATGCTGGCGCCTTCTTTGTATGTTCCCGCCCAGGCATCTGCAATCCATCCTCCCAGGCTGCGTGACCGATATTCCCCCCCAAGGGATGGCACGATGATTCCACCCTGAATGCTATCCCAGATTTTCGTCAACAACTCTCAGATTCTCTGCCTTCATTCATAGATTGTTCTCAGAACAGGCATTCACTCAAAGGAGGATTCCATGCCCGCACTCCACGTCTTCTGCGGCCTCTGTGGCCAGAAAGACATCGCACTTTTCGACCACGTTCGTAATGCTCATCAGATCGACATCGCCGAGTACGAAAAGCAATGTCCAAATGCCCCGCTCTTCGG
>JABMSA010000317.1 GCA_013202185.1 Planctomycetota bacterium | reverse complement strand
TTACAGGACTGCACCCGCGAGCCGGTGTTCGCCTTGTCCAGTGCCGTAGGCACGGCTGAAGGTAGCCCGGCGTTTCAACGCTGAGGCTTGGTACATAAGTACTTGTGGTCTGTTTGGCCATGACTGCGGAAGTTGGGATAAACGCCCTCCGGATTGGACTTGAATGAAAACGCGTAAGATCATCTTCATACTGCCGGCCGTGCTTGTGATCGTGGCCGCATTATGCCTCACGTCACCTCCCCCCGCCAAGAGGCATCTGCTGAACGGCCTCCGGCTCGAGCAAGCCGGAATGCCCGCCCAAGCCGAAGACGAATACATACTGGCAACGCGCGCCGACCCCGCCATGGGGCAGGCGTGGCTGGGCCTGGCCCGGGTGCTCGCGCAGACCGGCCGGTTCAGACCTGCCGAGCACGCCTGGCTCAAGGCCATCGGCCTCCCGCACGACGGGCAAGAAGAGGCGCTCCTCGGCCTGGGGTGGATTCTGCTCGAGGAATCGCGCATGGCCGACCTCGAGAAGCTCGCACAGCACGCACGCACGCTCGGCAAGCCAAACGTTGCCCGCGAACTCAGAGCATGGCGCCTCGTTGCGAACGTCGAAGAAAAAGTGCTCGCCGTCGGGCGCGTCCTTTCATACGACAGCCGCACCAGGCTCGATGCCACCGGCCTCGCAGGATTGCGCGCGCGGATAAATGACCTGCCCGAGAACGCCCCCGGGCGCAACAACGCGGGCAGGTTGCTCTCCGAAGCCGAGAAACTCGCGCTCGAGGCACTGGATGAAGCCGCACCGATCGAAAACCCGCGTGGCAAGCTGCTGCAAGCGAAGCTGCACCGCATGATCGGCAACACTGCCAAGGCCGACGAGATCGCCGAGAAGCTCGCGCACACCCGAGACGGTCGCGTTTCGGCCGTCGCGTCGCTGATGCTCGCCCGGGCCGCCAAAGAGAGCGGCCGCGTGGAGCCGGCACTCGAACACGTCAGCGACGCACTGCGCGCAGACCCCGCAAATGCCGCCGCCCGCCTCGAGCTGAAGAGCCTCCGCCTCGCAATGCGAAGCTTTCAAAGCGCAATGCTCGACATCAGCCTCGGCACCGGTACAGCACCCTCGGCAGAAGCAGAGGCACAATACAACAACGGCCTGTTCGATATTCTCAGAAGAGACCACGCACGCGCCATCGTTACGCTCGGCAAAGTGGTGCGACAACACCCGCAATGGACCCAGGCCCGCATGGCCCTCGCAACCGCCTACTATCGTTCGGAAAGCAAAGCGCAAGCGCTCGTCCAGTTTACCATAATAGCCAAGCAGGAGCCGCTGCTCATATCGCCCCACCTGGCCATTGCGCGGATTCTGCTCGACACCGGCTCAATGCACGAAGCCATAGCACATGCCAATCGCGTGCTGGCGCTCGAGCCTGCCAACCCGCAGGCGCTCGAGATACTCGCCGAAGGGCTCATAAAGTCGGACAGCCTCGCAAAGGGCCTGGCTGCCTTCAACAAGCGCATTGAAAGCGGAAGGATTCGTGATCCTTCACTGCAGCAGATGCTGCGGGCCTTTCAGGACGCCGTCGACAAGAATGCAACGTTGTTCAACGTCAACGCCCTTGGCATGATCCACCTCGCGCGCGGAGAGGCAGCCGACGCCGAGCGGCAGATCAAGAGGCTGCGAGCGATCTCGCCAACTGCACCCATTGCCGACTATCAACTGGCGCAGTTGCACGAGCACAACGGTGATTACGCCAAAGCCGCAAGTGTTCTCAGGGCGGCCATCGAAATACAGCAATTGATCCTCGAAAACAAGTACGCCGATGCCTACGGCCTCAAAGATGACACAGAACCCAGCGGGCGCATACTCCTCCACAAACGAGAGAAGCTCACGCCCGAGCAGCGCGATATGGCCTTGCGGTCAACGCCCTTGCTGGCAGACCTCCACGCGAAGCTCGGCGCGATCGTCCTCAAAGCAAACGATTACGATGCCGCCCTCGACCACAGCAGCAAAGCGCTCGGCCACGACGGGGCGAACCTCGAGGCCGCGATACAGATAGCCGCTGCCCGCCGCGCCAAGGCGGCAAACAGCCTGGCCGGAGTGCCTGACGCGCTCGAACAACTTGCCGAAACGGTCGGCAACCTCGGTGCCCGGCAGCTCAAAAGCAAGCATGCCAAGCTGTTGGAAAAGCAGGAACGCCAGGACAAAAGGCGCCAACGCCTGCTGGACAAGCTGAAAACTCCCCCCGAGATCCCCGATGAACTCTCCAAGGTTGCGGAGGCGTTCGACGGCGCCCGAGAGTCTCTTGATCGGCACCAGAAGCTCGCAACGCAGCAAACATCGCTGATGAAAGAATGCGAGAAGATACTCAAGAAACCAGAATTGTCGGCCATCCAACGCCACGAACTGCGGCAGAAACTCCAGCAGGCCGGCGAAATACGCGACGACCTCGCAGATCTCCTCACCAAGCTCGACGACCTCCCAAGACAAAGACTCCGAGAGAAACGAGACAAGCTGCAAGACAAGCAGGAAACGACCAAGGAAGAACGCGACGAGCTGGCCGGAATCATTGCGGCTCTCGACACCCTCCGCAACTGGAAATCGCTGGCAGGCACCCGCAGGGAGTTATTGGCAGAACAGGAGCGATCGGCCGATGACCGCGACGAGCTGGCCGCGCCGACGGCGGCGATCGATGCCCTCACGCGCGGCACGTTTGAGGCCAGGCGCAACGAGCTGCGAAACAAACAACAGCAACTGCACGAAGACTGCGAGAAACTGTCAACCAAGCCCGCGCTGTCAGACGAAGAAAAACAGGAACTACTGCAGAAGCGGCTGATCCTGGCCGACGTCCGCAACGAGCGCCTTCTGCTGACCCAAACGCTGATAGAAGCCCTCACCGAATGCGGAAAGTACGCCATGAGCCACGCTGCCGGCAAGCCCGCCGACGTCCGCGAGCCCGGGCCCACACTCTCCGGCCTCCGGGCCGCGCTCCAACGCACACGCGAAGCCGATGACGAATTTGCCGCCGGCGCCGACGTGCTGCGGCGCATGCTCGTGTCCGACCCAGAAAACGTGCTGCTCCTCAGCGCGGCCGCCGAGCTTTACGACGAGCGCTCCGCCGCCACCAAACTTGCCCAGGGCGCCTACCAGATCCTCGTTGCGAAGACCACCACCGTGCACAAAGAGGCGAAAGCCCGGCGCACCGCGCTGGTGCAAAGGCAACAGCGCGACCGACTCGTCGACGATGTGGAAGAACAGATCGGCGACCTCCTCGACGTCCTAATCCCTTTGCAGGCGCAATTGGCGAAGCTGAGAAACCATACGCGCCGCGACGCCGACCGTGCCGATCAGTACAGGCAGAAGGCCCGCGAGG
>JABMSA010000316.1 GCA_013202185.1 Planctomycetota bacterium | reverse complement strand
GTACTGGCCGTCGTCTGTATCATCACCATCGCAATTTGCTCGACTCTGATCTTTCGGAAGATTGCCGGGCGCAGCCGCGTTGATCTGACGCAGCACGGAGTGTACACCCTTTCCGATGGAACGCGCAACATCATCGGCAAAGTCAACCAGACGATCAAGTTGAAGCTCTATTACTCGCGCGTGGCCGCCATGAAGGGCCCGGAGCAGATTCGGTTTTACAACAACTATTACCTCTACGTGCGCGACCTGCTCGAGGAGTATGCCGCCCTCTCCGGAGGCCGACTCGAGCTGTCCGTCATCGATCCGCGTTCTTTCAGCGATGAGGAAGAGGAAGCGATCAGGCACGGCGTCAAGCGCTTTCCAATTTCAGAAGACGAAAACTTCTTCTTCGGGCTCGTAGCCCAAACCGAACTGGGCAAGGAGAAGGCGATTGAATTCTTCGAGCCCGACAGGCAGGAGTTTGTGGAGTACGACATCTCCAAGCTGATCACCGACGTCACCCGGCGCGCCCAAAAGAAAATCGGCGTGCTATCCTCGCTGCCGGTGATTGGCGCCGATATGACGCCCTACATGATGCAGATGCTTCAGATGCAGGGGCGCACCCCGCCCAAACCGTGGAACATCATCAGTCATCTTCGCGAAGCCTATGAGGTGGTCTCGGTCGATAAGGAAGCCGCCGCGATCGAAGAAGACGTCGACTTCCTGATGGTGATCCACCCCAAGGATCTGAAGGAAAAGACGCTTTTCGCCATCGATCAGTTCGTGATGAAGGGCGGCAAGCTGCTGGTCTTCGTTGACCCGCACTGCATGGTCGATGAGCCGAAGCAGGACCAGCGCAACCCCTATGCCCGTTTCCAGCACAAGGCCGATTCCAACCTCAACGCGCTGCTCAAGCGCTGGGGCGTAGAGATGGATCCCAAACTCATCGCCGCCGACCGCAACCTGGCGATCAAGGCGCGGCTGCAAAACCGGGCCGCTCCGCTCATGACCTACCTGGCCCTGGGCGAAGCCTGTGTGAATCCCGAAGAAGTGATCACGGCCAGGCTGCACTCGGTCAGGATGCTCTTTGCCGGGGCACTCGCAAAGGTGCCCGACGCGGAAACCACCGTCACGCCCCTGCTGAGCACCACGAAAACCGGAAACACCTGGGAGCCCAAAGGCAGCTTCGAGCTGCAGATGCCCGATCCCGAGGCCATCAGCAGGGCCGTGCCCGATGGCACACTACCCGTCATGCTGGCCTGCAGAATCTCCGGCAAACTCAAAACCAACTTCCCCGACGGCATCGAGCCTGAAGACGATGCCGAAGCAGGCGAAGCAGGCGAAAAAGGCGATGAAGAGAAAGAAGCCGTCGAGGAAAAAGAGGCCGAACCCGAGACCGAAGTCATCAAAGAGGCCTCGCCTGATGCCGCGGTGCTGGTATTCGCCGACGTTGATATGATCACGGACGGCCTGGCCTACCAGAGAAGTTTTTTCGGAGTCGCCCAGGTAGGCGAGAACGCTTCGGTAGTGCTAAACGCCCTCGAGTTCCTCAGCGGCACGGGCGACCTGATCACCATACGGTCGCGCGGCCGGTTCGAGCGGCCGTTCCTCGTCATCGACAAGATCGAGACCGAAGCCGAAAGGGCCACCGCTGAAGAGACTGAGGCGATCAATGTGAAGATACGCAGCTTCGAAGAGAAGCTTCGCAAGCTCGGAGCGGCCGCGACCGAAGAAAACGCAGACCTGATCCGCAGTACCGCCATCACCGGACGCCGGAAGATCCAGGCAGACATCCGAAAGGCCAGGAAAGAGCTGCGGGCGCTCAATACCGGCAAACGCAAGAAGATCGAGGCACTCAAGGCTTCTCTTCAGACCCACAACATGGTCTGGGCGCCGACGGCGGTGTTGCTGGTCGCTATTGTGCTCGCCGTTGTGCGCCTCATCAGAGCCAAGCGCTACGCAGCACGGAGGACGTAACCATGAATAATAAGAAACTTACCATTCTCGTCGTTGTGGCCATGGCGATGCTGGCGCTCACGGTCGCGCTACACCTTGGCACCGGCCGGCCGGCCGGCGATTTCGTACCCGGGGCCGCTCTCATACAGGGCCTCGACCCGGCGGCCATACACAAGATCATCATCAAGAAGGGCACCGAATCGGCGACCCTCACCCGGCACGGGAAGGCCTTCGCGGTGGCCGAAAAAGATAATTATCCGGCATCGGTGAAAGAGATCAACGACCTGATAATAAAGTCACTCGAAATCCGTTGCGCCGAAAAGATCACCGATTCGGAAAAGAGCCACGCCGATCTGGGGGTGACCGAAGACTCGCAAGATGCGCTGTCCGTGTCACTCCTCGGCGCCAAAGACGAGCCACTTATCGGATTCATAACAGGCAAGAGCAGCGAAAAGAGCAGTGGCGTCTACGTGCGGCTGCAGGGCAAAAACACCGTCTATCGAACCGAAAGCCCTCTTTGGATGGCCGCCCAACCGACCAGCTACATAAACACTGACCTCACCAGCGTCGACAAGAAAGACGTAGAACGGGTTGAAGTCACAACGCCTGAAGACTCGTATACCATCAGTCGCGTCGACGACAAGAAGATCGCGCTTCAGAACATTCCTGAAGGCAAGCGCGTGAAAGGCACCGAACACGAAAACGTTTTTCACGCTTTGGCCGGCTTGCGCCTGACCGACGTAAAAGCAGCCGTCGAGAACAAGTACAACTGGGACACCACCTATGCCTGCCACCTGGAAAACGGCCTTTCCTACACCGTGCGTCTTGCCAAGAACGACGGGAAGCACTACATAAGCCTGAGCGCCACCGGGCCCAGAGGCGACAGCATTGAGATCAGCAAGGATGAGTCGGACGAAGAGCTCAAGAAGAAAGAAGCGATTCTACTGGCAATGGAAAAGGCCAGCAAGTCAAATACACGGCACGCTCAGTGGATTTACGAAATCTCCGGTTACAACGCGGAGAATATGCGCAAACCCTTCGCCGAACTCATCGAAGACATCCCCGACGACGCAACCCCCGAGGAAATCGCAGCAAGCCACATACTGATCTCATACAAGGGATCAGAGCGCTCACAGGCCACCCGCACCAAAGAACAAGCCAAGGCCCTCGCCGAAAGCGCGCTCAAGGACGCCCTCAAGGAAGGGGCAGATTTTGCCGCGCTCGCCAGGAAGCACTCCGACGGCCCCAGCAAGGCCAAAGGCGCAGATCTCGGCGCGTTCAAGAAAGGCGCGATGGCCCCGGCATTCGAAGAGGCGGCGTTCAAACTC
>JABMSA010000315.1 GCA_013202185.1 Planctomycetota bacterium | reverse complement strand
GCGTCTCTACAAGTACGTCACCGTATTTGCGAACGCGTGTCCTTAGTCTTGGCCGGCGCGGCGCGCGGCGCCTTGCCGGCGGCCTCGTATCACGTTTTATCGGTTCGCGCCCTTCGGCCGCGGTGGCGGTGCGGCCGCCGGGCGCGTTGGTTTCACTGTTGGCCGGCTTCGTGTTGCTCGGGTGCGCTGCCGGCCGGGGGCGGCTGCGGGCGGTTGTGAATGTTCATGCATTCGTCAATGCCTCGCTTCGCCCACGTTAAGACTATCCTGGCGGCGTCGTTGCAAGCCTGTGCGATGAGCGGCTGCTCGTCGTCGGCAAATTTGCCGAGCACGTAGTCGGCGCCGTCTATGTATGGCCCGGGGCTGCCGATGCCGATGCGAATTCGCGCGAACTCGGTCGTGCCCAGGTGGTCGATTATCGACTGCAGGCCGTTGTGGCCGCCGCTGCTGCCTGAGCGCCGCACCCTGATGCAGGCCAGGGGCAGGTTCAGGTCGTCGCAGACGACGACCAGGTCGCCGGGCGGGCAGCGGTACCAGTCGAGGGCCCGCCGGACGGCCGCGCCCGAGAGGTTTACGTATGTGAGCGGCCGCACGAGGAGCAGCTTCTCTCCGTCGGCGGGGGCTTCCTGGACCAGCGAGTCGAAGCGCTCCCTTCCGGGCCCGGCGCCCAACTGCTCCGCAAGGTTTTCAATGATCATGTAGCCTGCGTTGTGCCGTGTGCCGGCGTAGCGTTTTCCGGGGTTGCCTATGCCGACCACGATCTTCATCGATAGAAGAGGAGGGGTTACTCCTCTGCTTTTTCCTCTTGTTCTTTCTTCGCGCCGATCACTTCGGGTTCGGTGATTCCGGCTTTTTCGGCTTCTTCTTCGGCTTCTTCTTCGACTCCCCTGGGAGCGGCAACTGCCACGACCATGTCTTCGGGGTCTCTGGCCACCTTCACGCCTTCGGGCGGCACAACGTCTCGGGCGTGTATCGAGTCGCCGATCTCGAGGTGGGCAATGTCTACCCGAATCACCTCGGGAATGTCCATCGGAAGGCACTCGACGGTGATTTCCGTGAGCTGGTATTCGACGATTCCGCCGTGCGTGGCGCCTGCCGGCGTGCCGTGGAAGTCGAGTGCCACGGTCACCGTCACCAGCTCATCCATTGAGACTCGCTCGAAATCGACGTGAAGCATGCCGTCGCCGGCATGGTCGTGCTGAATGGCCTTGATCAGTGCCTGCTCCGCCTTGCCGTCGATATCGAGCTCCACCAGGAGGGTTCCATGCTTGAGCATTGTTTCCACCTCGCGGTGATCTACGGTGAGCGCTATGCTTTCTTCCTTGTGCCCGTAGAGCACGGCGGGCAGGGAGCCCTTGTTTCTGATCCGTCGGGAGGCGCTGGACCCTTTTTCGCCGCGGACATCCGCTTTGAGGGTCGGGATCTGTGTTTTTGCCATTTTGTTCTCCGGCTCTACAGATTGAAGAGCGAACTTACCGATTCGTTTGTGTGTATTCGCTTGATGGCCTCGGCCAGCATCGGCGCCAGGCTCACGACCTTCACGTTGTCCGGCTTTTCTTCCGGCAGCGGGATTGTATCGGTTACGGTTATCTCGGCAAACCGGCTCCGGTCCAGCTTGTCGAACGCATCCGAGCAGAACACCGGATGTGTTGCGGCAACGTATACGTCGAGTGCGCCGTTTTTCTTGAGGATCGAGCAGGCTTCGCACAGCGAGGTGCCTGTGGCGATCATGTCTTCGACCATCAGCACGTTCTTGCCTTTTACGTCGCCGATCACGTAGCCTATCTCGACGGAGTTGGGCGAGGTGCGGCGCTTGTCGACGATGGCGAGGCCTGCCCCGAGATGCTTGGCGTAGGCGCGGGCCATCTTGATGCTGCCGACGTCGGGCGCTACGACCGTGAGGTTGGTGAGGCCCCTGGCCTCATAATATCGCAGCATCGCCGGTGCGGCGTAGAGGTGATCGACGGGGATGTCGAAGAACCCCTGAATCTGAGACGCGTGCAGATCGACCGTCAACACGCGGTCGGCCCCGGCGCTGGCGATGAGGTTTGCCACGAGCTTTGCCGTGATCGGCACGCGGCCTTCGTCCTTGCGGTCTTTTCGGGCGTAGCCGAAGTAAGGCACCACGGCGGTTATCCGCATCGCGGAGGAGCGCCGCACGGCGTCCATCACGATCAGCAACTCCATGAGGTTCGTGTTTACCGGCGTGCATGTGGGCTGGATGAGGAAAATATCTCTGCCGCGAACATCCTCGTTGAGCTTCACGTTTGTTTCGCCGTCGGGAAAGTTGTCGATCGTCAGCGACCCGAGGGGTATCTCGAGGCAGTTGCAGATGTCCTCTGCCAGTTTTATGTTTCCGTGACCCGAGAATACCTTCATTTCGCCACCAAATCCTGTTGTCCGTGCCGGTTGCAATTGTTGCGGCTTGCCGGTTGTGCTTTTCATTTCCAAACAATGCCTGGCTACCCGGCCAGGGCTCGAACCTGGAATAGCAGAACCAAAATCTGCGGTGTTACCAATTACACCACCGGGTAGCACACGCTTGTGATCGTCCGTACTCTCCCGGTTGTATGCGGGAGCTTTCAGACGTTCTATTCGTCTTTCATCACGGCGCCGGTTACGCCCGACGTCACGAGCTTTGCGTAGCGTGCCAGGTAGCCGCTGGTCACTCTGGGCTTTGGCGGCTGCCATTTCTTGCGTCGTTGCTCCAGTACCGATTCGTCTACTTTCAGGTTCATTTCGCGTGCGGGTATGTCGATTTCGATCTTGTCACCGTTTTCGATGAGGCCTATCGGCCCGCCTGCCGCCGCCTCGGGCGAGATGTGCCCTATGCTCAGGCCCCTGGTGCCGCCGGAGAACCGCCCGTCGGTGAGGAGGCCCACCGAGCCCTCGAGGCCGAGCCCGGCAATGGCCGACGTGGGCGAGAGCATCTCGCGCATCCCCGGGCCGCCGCGCGGGCCCTCGTAACGGATCACAACGATCATCCCCGGCTTGATCTCGCCGTCGAGGATCGCCTTCATTGCGGGCTCCTCGCCGTCAAACACACAGGCCGTGCCGGTGAAGCGCTTCACTTCGTCGCCTACGGCCGTTTGCTTGACGACCGATCCGTCGGGTGCGATATTGCCGCGCAGCACCGCTATGCCGCCTT
This sequence comes from Planctomycetota bacterium, assembly GCA_013202185.1. Lineage (GTDB taxonomy): Bacteria > Planctomycetota > PUPC01 > JABMSA01 > JABMSA01 > JABMSA01. Next base: position 6,163 of record JABMSA010000315.1, on the reverse strand, counting down.
CTTTGCTGTAGGCGTTGTCGAGGCTGCGGATGACGTCGTCGTCGTAGATTTCGGCGGCATCGGCTATCTCATGAATACTCGGGCCCGAGATCGTGGGAGCGTCTTTCAGCAGCGACTTGAGCGACTTTAGCACCGCCGGCATGCCGCCCGCGTACTCGAGGTCTTCCATGAAGTAGTCGCCGGCCGGCCGAAGCTTGGTGATATTCGGCGACCTCCGGCTGATCTCATCGAAGAGATCGAGGCTTATATCCACGCCCGCCTCCCTTGCAATGGCCGGGATGTGCAGGCAGGTATTTGTGGAGCCGCCCAGGGCCATATCCACGGTGATGGCGTTTTCGAGTGCGTCGCGCGTCATTATCTTGCGGGCCGTGACGCCGTTGTTTACCAGCTCAACGACTTTCGAGCCGCTGAGATATGCCAGGCGATCCTTGAGCGAGTGCGTGGCCAGCGACGTGCCGCATCCTGTAAGCGACATCCCCATCGCCTCGGTGAGGCAGCTCATCGTGTTGGCCGTGTAAAGCCCCTGGCACGAGCCGGCCGACGGGCACGCTTCCATCTCGAGGCACGTCAGTTCGTCGTCGGTTATCTTGCCCGCCTTGCGCCTGCCGACCGCCTCGAAGGTATCGCGCACCAGCGAAAGCTTGCGCGTCTTGCGCCGGCCCGAGACCATCGGCCCGCCGGTGACCACCACGGCCGGGATGTTCAGCCGAGCGGCCGCCATCAGCATTCCGGGCGTGATCTTGTCGCAGTTTGTGAGCAGTATCAGGCCGTCGAGGCAGTGGGCGTTGGTGACCGCCTCGATAATATCGGCAATAAGCTCGCGCGAGGGCAGCGAATAACGCATCCCCGAGTGGCCCATGGCGATTCCGTCGCATACGCCAGGCACGCCAAACGTAAACGCAAACCCGCCTCCGGCGTGCACGCCGCGCTCCACGGCCCGCTCGAGCCGCCGCATGTGAATGTGCCCGGGTATCAGATCCGTGAACGACGTAACCACGCCGATGAACGGCTTGTCCATGTCCTCACGGGGCAGGCCGGTCGCGTGCAGGAGTGCGCGGTTGGGCGCCCGGTCGAGCCCTTCGGTGATGGTTGCGCTTCGCTTGGCCATACTCTATCCTCGTTCAGCCACGCAACGATTGAGCCGTCAATCGCTGCGGCTGTTCGGGTTTCAGCGTTTTGCAATCCGCCGGGCCGGTGCCTTCGGAAAAAGCGCACAGCGCCCCGCGGAACACAGAACTACAATTATAGCGCAAGGTGCGCGAGAATCAACATGAATATGTTGGTTTTGAATGCGCGCGGATGCTCCACAGGCGAACAGAACAAACTTTTTGGCAACGTCCCAAAAGTGGTTGGGCTCAACACAGCCGATGTGCGCCGCCCGTTTCGTTTGTACCTGCCGAATTGGCGTGCCGGCAGGGGCAGTGTGTGGTTTTCGCTCGCGCATGAGAAGCATCGGGCTGCCCTCTTCCGACCTCAGGTCAATGCCAACGGATGCCAGGACGCCTGCCTGTTCGAGGTGTGACATCGGGACTGTGACTTTCGGAATAAATAGGTAACCGTCCCTAGTTTTGTACAAACTAGGGACGGTTACTCTATTTTATGCTTGACATCCGGACTGTGTATCGTGGGGAAACGAAGCCGGGGCTTGCAGATATCAAGCGAGGACGAAATATTGTGGTGTTGAAGATCCACGCCAAAACGGGCACGTTCGGCCTGCACTTCTGCATAGCGTGGGAGAACCTCCAAACGATGCCTGACCTCGCCTGGGAGCCGTGGCGGCCCGCTGACGAAATATCCCGGGCGACGCGCGCATGGCACGCAAGCATGTGTTGAGCCGCCGGCAGGCGTCGGACAACGTCCCATGCCACATGGCAAGCCATGCCCCGCCCTGAAGAATGGGGCTGAAGATCCAGAATCAGTCGACGTCGCGACGGCCGGCGCGCACGCACGATGCAACCAGGATGACCCGGATCATTCTTGATTGAACCCTCACTCCAGACCTGTCGGATCAGTAATGAAAGAAACTGCCCCCAACCACTCTTGGGACGTTACCAACTTTCTAGTACTCTTTCTTCCGCGTTTTTACGGGCACATCGTTCCCAGCTTGTTCCGCACGGCGATGAGGTCGAGGATGTCGATCTTCCTGTCTCCGTTCACGTCGAATAGCCAGTTGTCTTCGGCTGTCACATCGTCGCGGAGATGATTTCTGATGTTGAGGAGATCGAGGATGTTGACGACGCAATCGAAGTTGACGTCGGTGCGGATGGCCCATTCGCTCTTTGATGCTTCGGATGTGTTTCCGTAAGCTCCGATGTTGACGCGTGCGGCGTTGGGGAGGGGTTCGTTGGCGAAATCGGCGGCGGGGTCGCCGGCAACGGTGCACTGGCTGGTGGCGGGGTCGGTGTCCCATGCTTGGGTGGCGGGGTTCCACCGGCCGCCCTCCGACTTGAGGTGGTAGTCGAGGTTTGTGGGATCGATAAACAGGGGGTCGACGTTGATGTTGCTTTCGCCGAGATGGCCGCCCTGGACGTCGCAGTAGGTTACCACGGGGCTGCCGCCGGTTATCTGGCCGGGGGTGTTGTTCCAGATTATGGAGTTGGTGATGTTGGGCGACGACGCCCCGCTGCTGTAGATGCCGCCCCCGTCGTTGGCCGAGTTGTCGGCGATTGTTACGTTGCCGAGCGTTGGTGAAGAATCCAGGCAATACAGCCCGGCACCGTGGTTGGCCGAGTTGCCGGCCAGTATGCTGTTGGTTATCGTGACGGAAGAATTGCCGGAGTATATGCCGCCGCCCTCCGTGGCCTGGCCGTTGGTGAATGTGAATCCGCTGATGGTGCCGCCTGCGAGGCCGTTGACGCGCAGGCACGAGCCGCCGCCGCCGCCGTCGACAATGCTGCGGCCGGCGCCTGCTCCCTCGAGTGCGAGGCCGGAGTGCCCGGCGCCGATGGTAATGTTTTCGACATAAGTGCCGACCGACACGTGGAGGGTGCATCCGATGCCGATGTTTGGATAGCGGTTGAGCAGGGACTGGATCCAGGCCATTGGCTTGTCGGGTGATCGGCCGTGGTATGCGTTGTTTCCGATGGCGATGCCGTTGTCGGGCTGGTCGTCGTTGACGTAGAATTCGGTGGCGTTTCCGTATTCGGCGATTACAGTACGATCGACAGTCATCGTGAAGGCGAGTGTTGCGGCTTGGATCAGTGTGGTGTCGGCGGGGTCTTTCCAGCGAAGGAAGACCTGGCTGCCCACCTGCCAGGGCGCTGCGAGCGACACCGCGGTTTCGTCGTCGACGTCGACGGTGTACGCGGTGGTGCCGGTGTGTGTGCCGCCGATCGAAACGCCGTCTGCCGGGGCCGATTCAACCGTCAGTGTGTGGGTGACAATCCTGTATATTGCCTTGGCCGTTCGCGACTGCTCCATGACGACCTGCACCGTTGCCTGCCCCTGGGGCTGATCGTCGTCATCGATCCTCCATCTTTCGAACGCATAGTCGAGGTCGCCTTCAAGGGTGCTGAGAGGGGCTGCCAGGTTTACCACTTCGCCCACCAGGCAAAATACTGTGTAATCCGTGGTGCCGGGTTTGTCGCCCGTGATATTCAGGCCATTTACCGGCTGGGATTCAACGGTCAGCGTATGGATGGCGGCTTTGGAGGCTTCGGCGGTGTTGCCGTAGGCCCCGATGTTGATACGCTGCCCGTTGGGCTGGGGTTCGCGCGAATAATCACTGGCCGGATCGCCCCTGTCGACGCAAAGGCTGGTGTTGTTGTCGGTTGCCCAGTCCTGGTCCGCTGTGCTCCAGCGCCCGTAGCTGGATCTGAGATGGTAGTCGCCGTTGGTCGGATCGGCGAATCGGGGGTTCACGTCTATGTTTCCCTGGCCGTTGTATCCGCCTTCGACATTGCTGTAGGCAACGGCTACGCCCGGGTCGACGATCTGGCCGCCTGTGTTGCCCCAGATTATGCTGTTGGCTATGTTGGGGCGGGGTGAGCCGAAGCAGTACACCCCGCCGCCGGTGAGCATGGCGGTGTTTCCGGTTATCGTAACGTTGATCAGCGCCGGTGAGGCGTTGCTGCAGAAAAGCGCGGCGCCGTACCACGCGCGGCAGTCGGCAATGATGCAGTTCTTCAGCGTGGGCGACGTTCCACTGCAATAGATTCCTCCGCCGTCGCCGCCATAGGCTCCTCTGATGGTGAGCCCGTCGACTATGGAGCTTGGGCCTTCGCCGCTGTAGAAAAGGATGCCTCCGTGAGGGGCCGCCTCGCCGCCTTCGCAATCGACGATACACCCCGACGGACCGTTCTCGGACCGGAGCGTTACGGTTTTGCCGGCAAAATCAATGTCGCGGTTGCCGTCGCCGGTGTAGGTGCCATCCCTGAGAATGATGACATCGCCGTGGGATGCGGCATCGATGGCCTGCTGGATTGCGCCAAACGGGTTTGCCTCCGTTCCGTTACCATTGGCGCCGGCGGGGTCTACGTACCATATTCTGTAGTACTCGGCCGTAAGGTTGTGGTCCGAGGTCATCATGACGTTGGCGTCGGTAAGGCCGTCGGACTGGGCGATGCCGTTTATGAGCCACCTGGCGAAAACATATTCGGCCCCGTTTGCATTTGCGGTGGCCGGAGCCGTGACGGCGGCTTCCGAGTTCCTGGCGACCTCGACAAGGTAGTTTGTCATGCCCGGCGGCGTTCCCGTGATGCTTACGCCGGTTAGCGGCGTGGACTTGACCGACAGCACGAACGTGACGGCGATCTTGGCGACGAATGAATCCCAATCACCATTGAGGCCGACGTCGAAGCCGCGCGGCGTTGGGAAATCTGCCGACCGCGTTCGGCCGGTGATGAGCGTATTGCCGTCGGCATCCACGGCAACGGCGTATCCGTAGTCGGGTTTGGCGCCTCCTGTGAATGCTGCCTGTGCCAGTTGGCCGTCGGGTGTTACCTTTGCCGTGAAAGCGTCGGACATCCCGTTGTGGCTCGTATCGAGGACGCCGGGCGTTGGGAAATCGGGCGAGTCGGTTTCGCCGGTTATGAAGGCGTTGCCGGATGGGCCCATCGCGATACCTCGCCCCTGCTCGGAGCCTGCGGCGCCGAGGTAGCCGGCCCAGGCCAGTTGGCCCGAGGCGGTCACCCTCGCCACGAAAGCGTCGCGGCCGCCGTTGTAGTCGGTGTCGGGTCCGCCGCTCGCGGGGAAATCTTCCGACTCGGTCTGGCCGGTGATGTAGGCGTTGCCGTGGGTGTCGGCGGCGATGGCCCGGCCTATGTCGATGTCGCTGCCGCCGAGAAAACTTGCCCATGCCAACTGGCCGTCATTTGTCATTTTCGCAACGAAAACATCCCAGTTGCCGTTGTGGTCGGTGTCGAATCCGCCGGCCGTAGGAAAGTCGGCGGAGTCGGTGTATCCGGTAATGAGTGCGTTGCCGTTGGGGTCTGTTGAGATATCCGATGCCTTGTCGTAGCTGCCTCCTCCGATGAATGTGGCCCATTCGAGGCTGCCGTCCGGCGTCACCTTGGCCGCGAAAGCGTCGAGCTGGCCGCCGAGTGTTGTATCGTATCCGTTGGGCGTGGGGAAGTCTGAAGAAACGGTGTGCCCGGCGACGAGCGCACTGCCGCCGGCGTCGGTGGCAATGCCGCCGGCCTCATCGTTGCCGCTTCCCCCGATGAATCCGCTCCACACCAAGTCACCGTCGGCGCTGATCTTGGCCACGAAGCAGTCGTCGCCGCCGTTGTGGGTTGTATCGAGATTGCCGAACGCCGGAAAGTCGGAGGAGTTTGTACGGCCGGTTACCAGGGCGTTGCCGTTGGGGTCGACGGCCACGTCGTTGCCGTAGTCGAGGTCGTTTCCGCCCAGGAAGGTGCTCCACAGGAGGTCGCCGCCGGCGCTGATCTTTGTCACAAAGGCATCTATCACACTGTGGGTGGCGTCGAAGCCGTCGGACGTCGGGAAATCGGCCGAGTAGGTGTGGCCGGTTACATAAACGTTGCCGGCGGCGTCGACGGCGATGCCGTTGCCGCTGTCGTGCTTGTTGCCTCCGAGGAAGGTGCTCCACGTCAGCTCGGGGTCGATGATGAGCTTGCGTGCCGGGTCGACCTCGCCGGTGACGTCAAACGCATAGCTTGTTTGGCCGACCAGGCGGTATCGGGCCGCCACGGGAACTTCGCGC
>JABMSA010000314.1 GCA_013202185.1 Planctomycetota bacterium | reverse complement strand
CCGCCGGCGGCCCCATCCTGTAGTGGCGGATGATTCGGCCGGGCAATTCACCGGAAAAGCCGCCCCGTCCGAAGCGGCCGCATGCTACTTGATTAGAAAGAGCCGCCCCTCGCCTGGGAGCAGATCCAGCGGGCCGTCGATGGTGCCGCCGCTCTCGACGTCGACGGCGATTCGCCCGCCGGCGCATCGCACGGTCACCGGCGCGGGCAGGTCGGCGCCTCGAGGCTTGCGCACAACAAACGCGTAGCTCCTGCCGAAGCTCTGCAGCAGGCCGACGAGGAAGCCGTCGTCCTTCACGCCCGACGTGATCGACTCGATCGGCGAATCGTCCGGCGGCTGCGGGGAGCCGTCCGGCATGTTGCCCACGGCGTAAAACGTTGCCGATTGCATCGCCATCAGCGTCGGCGCGAGCAATGCCAGGCGCTTGTTGGTGGCCCGGGCCGTTTCGTAGATCGGCGCGGGCTTGCCCTCTGCATCGAGCAGTGAATCGGCGCGGTGGCCCGGCAGCGGCCTGGCGATCAGGTAAATGATGCCGTGCGCACCCGCGGCGGCGGCGGAGTAGGCCTGCCAGCGGATCATCGGGCCGGAGGCGCCGTCGATGCGTAAGCGGCGCCACCACGGCTTGCGGTGCTCGGCGCACGCCTTGCCAACGAGCGCCATCGCCGCCAGAGAGTCCGACGAAAAAGCATCGTCCTCCTCGTACAGCACGTAACCGGAACCCATGTCGAGGTGCCGCTCGATGTATTGCCTGCAACTCTTTTCGCCGGAGAACTCCTTCGGATGCAATGCTTCAACATAGCGGAACCGGCGTGGCGCTCTCATGCCAAGCTCGGCGACGCACCAGAATAAGAGGGTTGTTCGCGACGGCGGCACGAGTTGGTAGTTGGATACAATATAGCCGGCCACCGCGCGGCGATCTCCGTACTCGCGAATGACCTCTGCAGTTAAGCCTGCGCCACCGGCGTCGCAAGTTGCGAGGCGCGGATCCCACACCACGGCGTTCATTTGCGCGCGCCCGCAGGCGTCGGCCAGGGCGCGGCTGTAATTCAGCCCCGGCCGCAGGGGCACGGCAAGATTGAATCCCGCCTTCGCGGCGAGCGCGTAATCGGCGGGGTCGATCGTGGCACCCGCGTGCAGGCCGATGGTAAACTTCCGCGGCAGGCCGTATCGAGGTGCGCGCCGCTGCGCTTGCGCCGCGCAGCAAAACACAAGCAGCCCTGCTGCAATGCACAACGAAAACCTGCACGCTCTTCCGATCTCGACCATTCCTGATCCTCTCGGTCGGCCTGTTGCATCCCCCGGGTCCGCCTGGCCCAACGCACCGACCACTATCGTAACAGGCAGGATGATCAGAATCAACGAAGAACACCCCGAATATGTGGATGCCGTCGAAACATCTTGCTCAACCGCAAAAAGCATCCGCCACCTGACACAGACACTGCCCGGGGGCTGCCGTGATGAGTTGCTGACAACCACATAGGAAAAAAGCGCCTGCGGCCGATTGCGCGTCGCAGGCGCTTGTTCGTCCTGGTCCGGCGTGATGATGCGTTACACTCAGTTTCCGATGTTCTTCAACGGCTCGACTTTCCCCACCATTCCGTCGTCGCCGTACTGGTCATGCTTAACGCTGATGAAATCAACGTGGCCGTCAACATACAGGACGCAGTAGCCCTGTCTGTGATGATGTTCGCCATCGGTGTCGTCACTTGCCATGACTGTATTCGATGGCAGGTTGGACGTCAGTGGTCTGCCCTTGGGCATTGTCCACTGGGCTTTCGAGGCATAGCTCACGTGTGAGCCGTCGGGCTTCTCGAACTGGTCGCTCCACCCCGGCGCGTTCGAGCCGTCGTCGACGTCGGGATTTGCGCCGAGGAGCCTCCCCTTGTGGTGGTCGTCGCTCGAGCCCGGGCAGATGTAGATGCCCGGCTCATAGAGAGAACCCGACCAGTAGAGCGCCGCGAGAAACGACGCCCCCGAGAACCCCTCGCCGGGCTCGAGGTCGCTGTCGCCCGGTTTCACGAAGTTCTCGTCTTCAGTCGGATAAGGATAGTACCTGTGGTCACCGAAACCATCGAGGTAGGTTGTCAGGGCAATTCCGAGTTGCCTCAGGTTGTTCGAGCAAGCGCTTATTCGGGCCTTGTCTCTCGCAGCTTGTATGGCGGGCATGAGAATACCTGTGAGAATGGAAATGATTGCGATCACCACTAACAGCTCGATGAGAGTAAAGGCCCGTTGGCGTGTCCGCAGCATAGTCACACCTCCTTTCGTGTGTGCGGAGCCGTCGTTCAATGACGGTTGTCACGCCGGGCCAGGAAGAGACCGTCGTTGCCCTCCAGTATTATAGACCGGGCGCGCCATTGGAAAGGCCAGGGCGAAAAACTAGAACCAGGGACGTTAACCTATTTCTTGAACAAAATAGGTAAACGTCCCTAGTTTTTTGCATACCTGACATAGGGCAATAGCGGTGGGCGTGCGGTGGGATTATTCTTCGGCTGGGAGCGGTGTTGCCTTCATGCCTTTCAGCTCAATCTCATTTCCGTCGGCATCTTTGCCGAGCACGAAGAATCCGCCCGTGGGAAGATGGTAGAACAGGCAGCCCGAGAGCGTCGCTTCCGTCTCGCCGCCGGGGGCCCGGATTTCACCGGTTACATTGGCGGCGTAATACGATTGCTGAGCGGCTTCGGCGGCGCGTTTCGCGGTGGTGATGTGGATGGCCTCATCACGCACGACATATACCAGATCGAGTGTGTCCAGAATCCAATAGAGCGCCTGGCCCAGTTTCATATCGTTGGCCTTGAGGGTCACTTCGGGGTTTAGGAGGCCGGCCACGGCCCTTTCGCTGAGAATGATATTGGCGCCGCTTATCTGCTGCATGAAGGCCACAACGTCGCGCAGCGGCGTCTCTACGAAATCGAACGTAACCTTTCGTTCAAGTTTCCTGCTTGCATCTCTCAGCCATGTGGGAGGCTCCGCCGGCATGGTCTTCCCGCGCTCTGCTTCTTCCGTTTTGGGCGCGTCGGGTTGCCACGGTTGCTCCCATCCGGAGATCTTGAGAGTGTGGCCTTGGCCGTCCGCGCCATGGATACGATACCCCTGTGGGCCGGGCATGCGGAAAAGATAGCAGGAAAAAGGCGCATCGGCGCGTAAATAGATCACGTCATACGGATGCATCGTTGTTTCTTCGGCGGCAACGTTCTTTGCGGAGGTGACGTAGATGCCTTCCGGCCGCAGGGAGTGTCTGAGATCCACGCCCTCCAACGCCCAACGGAAGGCGTTGCGCAGTTCCATGTCTGTGACCTTCAGAGTTACGTCGGTGTGCTCAAGATCGCGCATAGCCTTTTCGTCGACAATGATGTTGGTGTTGGTGATCCCACTCAGGAAGACCGTCACGTCGCTGAATGGCGTCTCGACGAAATCGAACGTCACCTTGTCCTCGAGCTTCTTCTCCAAGGCAGCCTTCCACGGCGGCGGCGTGGCCATGTCCGATACGAAAAGCTGGATGGCTTTTGCTTCATTTTTCTTCGGATCGAGCTTGAGGATCCTCCCCGCCAGGGCGCCGGCCTCGTCGTAGCGGGCTTCACTCACGAGGTCACGGCATTGCGCGAGCAGTGCCTGAATGTCTTCTTGCTCTGCAGTTGGGGCCGCGCCGACCGGGCCGTCTTCGGCGGCAGGGAGCGTCATGTACTGCGCTATGACTTTCCTGAGACCAGACGTCCCGGCCGCCAAGCGGTCCATTTCGCGCCGGTGGCGCATTTCCTGCACGCTGACAGCTATCGCGGCGGTAGCGGCTGCGGAGATGATGATCACCAACCCGATCAGTATTGCCTGTTTCCGGGACTGCTTCATCTGCTTGTCCTCCTTGTGTCGTTGTATTCCCGAATCGGACGGCGGCACTGTAGAGACGGGCCGGTGGCCCGTCTGCTTGAGACGCCCCACCGGGGCGTCTCTACATCCCTTGCGAAATGACTTTCGCTGGCCTGAACGCTTCTGAGAGTATAGACGCATTTACCCGTCTATGGTTCCAACAAAAACATTCGTTGCGATCCCCCGGCGCGAGGAGACGGAGGGCAGGCAATTCGCTCGACGACTCGCTCAGCGCTGCCCCTACCTGGTCCATGGCCTTATGGAAGTGCAAGGCGGTTATTGTAAGCTTTCCTGTCCAGCAGGTCAGAAGCTCGGCTCTTCCCCGGCCCAGTCGAGTATGTGCTTCATGGCGGGGTTCTGCGCGGGGTCGACGAGCGCCGGATCGGCGGCGGATCGCTCGCGGGCTACGAACGTTGGCAGCACGCCCATCTTGCGGTGGATGCCGATGGACGTTTCGATGCGCTCGTTCCACGGCTCCAGCTCGATGTATCCGACCAGGCGCGTGTGGCCTTTCCACAGGTAAGAGCAGATTGGATGCGCGGCCTCGATGTGGACGGCCTGCATGTTGCCCCAGCCCATCGGGTGGGCTTGTGCGAAGGCCTCGCGCTGGAAGCTGATCTCGGTGAGGCATTCGCCGGCGAGCATGAGGTCGGGCCGGATGTACGAAAGCTCTTCCTGCAGTTGGTGCGACCCCTCGAGCATGGTCATGTTTTCGACGATGCTCGCGTTGCAGTTCCACGCGTGGTAGGTTTGATCGAGGAATGCCGCGGGGGCCGAGACGCGGTCGCACGCGCCGACGACGTTGTCTATCAACTCGCGCCGCCACAGTGCCAGGCCCGAGTGAATGTAGGCCATCCGATAGAAATCGTCGGTGTCGTTGATCCGGAAGAACCATCCCTGCGGCGCGTTCTTGACGAGGTCGCGCACGTGCCAGT
>JABMSA010000313.1 GCA_013202185.1 Planctomycetota bacterium | reverse complement strand
CCTTCACGTAGCGGTCGGTGTAGCCGCACAGCTTGCCCGAGGAATCGCGTTCGGTCTCGACGAGCACCTGTGCCCGCGCCCCGATGAAAATCCTCTTGTAGGCGAGGGCCGTCTCGCGGGCGGCCGCCGTCAGCCGTTGTTTTCTGTCGGCGATGACGTGCGAGGGGCACTTGCAGGGCATGTCCGCCGCCGCAGTGCCGGGGCGCTCGCTGTACGGAAAGATGTGCGTGCGGCTGAAGCCGACCTCGCGGCAGACCGCCTCCGTGGCCAGGTAGTCGTCTTCAGTCTCGCCCGGGAAGGCGAGCAGAACGTCGGTCGTGAACGACGCCAGGGGAATCTTCTTCGCTATCCTGTTCGTCGCGGACAGAAAATCATCTGCCGTGTAGGTGCGTTTCATTCTCGCCAGCACGGCGTCGCTTCCGCTCTGGAGCGGCAGGTGAAAATGCGGGCAGAGCACGCCCGATGCGCCAAGCTCGATCAGGCGGTCGGTTACCTCCATCGCCTCTATCGACGACAGCCTCAGCCGCCCGACGCCCTCGATTGCCGCGATGCGTTCGACGACGTCCGCGAGGTCCGAGCCGCCGCAATCCTGCCCGTATTGGCCGGCGTGTATGCCGGTGAGCACGATCTCGCGGTAGCCGGCGCCGACGAGCCGGCGGGCCTCGTCGATGATGGATTCAATCGGCCGGCTGCGGCACCGCCCCCGAACGTATGGCACGATGCAATATGCACAGAAGTTGTTGCAGCCGTCCTGTATTTTGATAAACGCCCGCGTGTGGCCCTCGAATGTCGAAATGCCGCGTGACCACGTATTGCAGGCCGAAGCCGCCTCCTTCTCATCGCCCAGCAACGAAGCGATTGAGAGCTTGGCGTCGTTGCCGACCAGCAGCAGGCGCCCGGGCTCGACGGCGCCGCGCAGCTTTTCGGCAAGGTGCGGATCGGAATCGACACTGCAACCGGTGACGACGACCTTGCCGGCCGGGCTTTGCCGTGCGACGCGCCGGATGTACTTCCGGCCTTTCGAGTCGCTCATCGATGTCACGCTGCATGTGTTGATGACGTGGACGTCGGCGGGGGTGTCCGGCGGCACCTCGCGGTATCCGGCGGACAGCAGTTGCTCGCGGATTGCCTGCGTGTCGTATTGATTGACCTTACACCCCAGCGTGATGAAAGCGCAGGTCGGCGCCGAGCGGGATGTGGTGTGATTGGTCATTGTCTTTCTTGAGATATGTGGGCAGCGGCCTTTTTCAAGAAGAGGGATCCGGGAAGGGCCAATATTCTTCGTCGCCCTCCTCCTCTTCACACACCATCACGAGTGCTTCGCTGATGCTGTCGGCCACGCCCAGGGCCTCGGGCGTCAGGCGCAGGACTTTGCCGTCGTACGCCAGCAGGCCCAGCTCAACGTGATGGTCGATGACATCCGCGAACAATTCATCGAGGTCATAGCCGGTGCGTTCGCGGAACGACTGCCGGTCGATGCCGGGCAGGTATCGGATGTTGAAGGCTGCGGTCTCGCATGCGAAATCCTCGGGTTCAAGCTTGTGCTCGCAACTGCACACGGCATTTTCTCGCGATTGGATCAGTTCAATGTACTCCTCGATGTCTTGCACGTTATCGTAACGGCGCCCGGCAGCAAATGTAGTTGCCCCGGCCCCGATGCCCAGGTAGCGGCCGTTTAGCCAGTAGTTGCAGTTGTGGGCGCTCTCGAAGCCGGGCAGGGCGAAGTTCGAGATTTCATAGTGCTCGAAGCCGGCGCCCATCAGGCGCTCGCGGGCGCGGTAGTACATCTGCAGGTACAGCTCCTCCGGCGCCTCCTGCAACGATCCTGCGTTCAGCCGCTCCTCGAACTCCGTGTCTTGGTCGAAGGTGAGGCCGTAGGTCGAAATGTGCTGCGTGCCCAGCCCGATAGCCGCGTCGAGGTCGGCCGACCATTGCTCGAGCGTCTGGCCCGGCACGGCATAGATCAGGTCGAGCCCGATGTTCTGAAATCCGTGTTTCCTGAGCATCTCGACGGCCTGGAAGATCTCGTCGGGTCCGTGAATGCGCCCGAGCTTTTGGAGTGTCTCGGGCCGAAAGCTCTGCGCGCCCAGAGATATGCGATTCACTCCGGCTTCGCGCAGGGCTGCCGTCTTCTCGGGGTCGAGCGTGCCGGGATTCGCTTCGATCGTGAACTCGCAATCCGGCTCGATGTCGACCTGCTCGGCGATCACTTGAAGCAGAGCGCCAAGTTGCTCGGCGGACAACACCGTGGGTG
>JABMSA010000312.1 GCA_013202185.1 Planctomycetota bacterium | reverse complement strand
CGGTCATGTCGCAGCAGCCGTAGTAGCTCCGCCACGGATGGTAGCTGCCAACGTCAGTACTGTGGCCGACACAAGCATTGTAGTTCGCCCTCTCGCAATCTATAGTGTCGCTCTGCAAGGCATACGTCCACAGCTTCTGCAGATCGGGGTCCCAACCAGCAGCTTTCTCCCACTGGGCTTCGGTGGGCAGATGATAGGTGCCGGCGGGCAGGCCCTCGCTCGCGCTGAGCCAGACGCAGTAGGCATCCGCATCGTTCCACGAAATCCATCGCACGGGCCGGTTCTCCATGCCGGCAACAGGCTGGTAGGTGTCCCCGTGCTGGATCTCGGCGGCCATTTCGCCATGGTAATGCTCGTCCTTGCCTCCGGAGTTGAGGAACTCGCAGTACTGGGAATTAGTCACCTCGTACTTGCCGATCGAGTACTCGTCGAGGTAGACTTCCACCCCTGTGCTGGTGGTGAAGGTTCCGGCGGGGACGTGGCACATTTCCGCCGGATCGAACACATCGCCCATCTCCCGTATTTCTTCGGCCGACAGCGCGCGGTCGTACACGCGCACGTCGTCAATGACGGAAGCATCAGTCCCGTAGAGGGAGCCGCAGACGTAAAGGTATGGAGGAAGGCTTGTCCGCATTGGGGCTGGCATGTCGGCTTGCTCTCTGAGCTCGCCATTGACATAAAGCTTGATGCGTGGTCCGTCGGGTTCGTACACACCCGCTACATGCACCCACTCTCCGTAGTACTGCTCGCCAGGGATGCCGATTATGGGGTGATCGTTGTTGTATCCGTGCCGGACCTGGAAATCAATCACGTTGGCGCTCAGCAGTCGGAATGTCTCGCCGAACGTGCCCCCGTAATCCCTGATGGCCGGGAAGTGGCCTTCCTCGGGCTTGGCCCAGAAGGCCACGGCAAAGCCGGCGGGGCCTGGATAGGTCATGCTTGAGGTGGGCGTGCGGGGACCAGAACTGCTCGCTTCGAGTGCCAAGCCAAGTGTGCCGTCTGGCGCGTCCACACTCGACCACGACCCGGGGATCGTCAGGTCATGGCCGTTGCCGCTGTCGTCATGGCCGGGGTCTGCCGGGTCGTCAAAGGTCCAATGGGCTATGGGGCCATCGACGTAATCGACAGTTCTCTGCTCTTCGCCCAAGACGTAGTCCGGCTCGGGGTCGGCCCAGTATCGCAGGTAGATGTAATCGACAAAGATGTTGATGTTGTTGCAGATGTCGAGGCCTATTATTGAGAAATCGTCATCCTCTTGCGGCGGCCTGATTCCGGACTTCAGGCCGTCATTGGCGAATTCACCGTACCATGCGCCGGTGAGCCGGTCATACATGCCCGTGGCCTCGTACCAGACGTCGTCGTCGAGAGTCTTGCCGATGTGACCACTCCACAGTACCCCGTAATCATTGTGGCCGACCCTCAAATCTGCTATGGGAACCCACTTGGTGCCCTGCGGATTCCGCAACATGACCTGAACCTGGCACAAGTAGTCGTTCTCCGCCATGATTCTTGTCTCTGCTTTGAATCCCACTCTGTTGTCCATGGGGAAACTGCTGCCGTCGGTGGGGCATACGAAATAATCCCTATAAACATTATATTCGGCATACAGCCACCCGTTCGCCGTGTCCACAGTTACTGACCCCACGTCTGTGCCTCCAGGACAGAGACCCCATCCCCTGTCGGCATCAAAATCGTCCCACCAGATGTAGTAGGCGTCTTTCCAGTTGGCAACGAAGCCGTCGGCGGCCTGAGGATTGCCGTAGTACATGAAGATGTCGTTGTTATCACCGACGTCCAGATCATCGGCTATGAAGTAGACTTCGGTGCTGGCGGTGTTCGGATTCCGGATGCCATAAGCAATTTCGTTGCCGCCTTCGACGATGCGTATGTCGCCGCAATCGGCCTGCATCTTGCCCGCAGCTACCAGGGCTGCGGTATCGAGGGTGATCTTGATCGAGTATCGATACAGCACGGCCGGCACGTTGTTGGTAATTGCTATCTGTTTTCTGTAGCCCCATGGGTCATGCCAGGAGCTTGGAGCAACCTCCCCCACCCAGCATTCCAACTCGCCCGGCTGCCCGTAGCCGCCTCCAAGGGCATAGACCTTTTGGCCGTCGTCGGCGATCATGGGGTAGCTGCTGGCTCCGGGGAATGCATCGGTGGTATGCCAGGTGTCGTTGGCCGGGTCGTAGACGTCTATCACCCCGGGCGCGTCACTCGAGTGGGCGACGAGGTAAATGTAGTTCCCGATCGTCGGAGCGCGGCCGTACTGATGGTTACGAGGAGCATCAGTACCCTGCGACCAGTTGTCGGTCGCGGGGTCGTATATCAGGGTCGTCTTCAAGGCGCCGTCGGGGCCGCTGCCACCGAAGATGAAGATCTTGCCTCCCCACACGGCGGGCGTCCCAGCCTGAAGGGGCCGGGGCAGCGACCGCCTGGGAAGCCACGTGTTGTTTTCGCGATCATAAACTTCGTTTGTATCGAAGTAGCCCGTCGGACCGTTGACGAACCCGCCCATGGCATAGAGGTCGTTGCCGACCACGGCGGTCATGATACCGTGGCCGCGACTGCCGGTAATGGATGCAGCCCCCTCCCAGCGGTTCTCGGAGACGATGTACCGCTCAACCGTCGAGAGCCCGCTGTAGCCGCTGTAGCCGCCGACGACGTAGAGTTCCGTCTTGCCGGCCCATTCGATCACGCCCGCGCCCGGCCAGTACCTTCGAGTTGGCATCGGGGGGCCGTCCACCCAGCCCAACTCCGGGTGTTGGGAATCGTAGATGCGCATCATGTTGTAATTCGGTGGGCCGGGCGGATTCTGTCCGCCGGCCAGGTAGACTTTCCCATCGATCACAGCCGCGCACGAGGCATGCTGGCTGCCGGGCAGATCGGCGATCCGAGTCCATCCCAGCGAAGGTGGAGCCGTTTCCGCCACGGAAGCAAACGCCAGGCACGCGATCGTCGCGCACACCGCCGTAACCCTGAATGCTATTTTGCCTGTCATGCGATCCATCGTTCTTTCTCCTTTCGCCCCTGCCACCCTTTCATGAAAAGCAATCGCCGCTACGCGTCTACCTCGATCAACTCGCGACCACAACATGCCATGGCCACTCCCCTGCCAGGCGCAAAGATGCCATTCCAAAACCACGATGCGTTTCCCCGTGACAACCTCTGCGAGCAAGACCGCAATACGGCGCGCTGCGCCCGCGAGGCCTTAAGCTGCTACCAAAGTATACCACAAGGTAGGCGCAAAGTCAAGCGGCGAGCGTTGTTTCTTTTTCCCGGCGCGGCGGACAAGCCGGGGGGATCGCCTGCGGAAGTTTCCTGGAAGGGCCTCCTTCGGAGCCTGACGGATGCCAACAGTACAGGCCGTGGGCGAGATCGGCGGGCTTCAGACAAAGCCTGGCGGCGAGCGGCCCGACGAGTTTTCGCGCTGCACTACGCCCGCCTGGGGGCATGGGGGGACGCGCCGTCTTATACGCATATCTGAAACACTTGCGTACGAGAGGGGTGGGTAAGTCCTTGGTATAGCAGCAGTTACAGACCGTAAAAGTGCCAGGCACCGTTAAGGAGATATTTATACGCGGAGTGGGGGATGGCGGTTTTGGCTATGCCCAGGAGTCGATGTTGGTGGCTTCGAGGGCGTGCTTCTCAATGAATTCGCGGCGTGGTTTTACGTCGCTGCCCATGAGGAGCGCGAAGAGCTTCTGGGCCTCGACGGCGTCTTCGAGGCGGACGCGCAGGAGGGTGCGTGTGCCGGGGTCCACGGTGGTGACGCCGAGCTGCTCGGGGTTCATCTCGCCCAGGCCCTTGTAGCGCTGGATGTCGAGGATGTTTTTTTCGCCGATGGTGCGGATGGCGCCGGGCAGCCCGCACAGGCCGTCGACGGGGATGAGCTCGCCTTCGTAGGCAACGTGGTAGTCGGGGTCGGCCTCGGGGTCGGGGTTGTCCTTGGGGAAGCACGTGCCTGCTTCGAAGCCCAGCTCTTCGAGCCTGGCGAGTATCCGCTGGAGGTCGTTGCTCTCGTGGATGCGTGTGATGACGAGGCGGTCTTCGCGGTCGGCTTCTTCTTCGGCGGAGAGTTCCTTGCCGCGCGCTTGCTCGACGGATTGCCGGTATTGGGTCATCTCGGCTTCGGCGTAGAAGAGCTTTTCGTCGCCGTCGGTGAGCAGCTTGTATGCGGGCAGGCGCCCTTCGTCGTTTCGGAGGCCGAGGTAGTCGCGCACCTTGATGCCGCGGGTGGAGAGGCCGTGCTCGAGCTGCTCGAAGCGTGTCATCAGGTCGACCAGCTCGGTGAGGCTCTCGCCCGATAGCTCGCGCTTGTCGGCCGTAACGCGCAGCACGGCGCCGTCGGTGCCCAGCTCGGTGAGGGCGGTGTTGAGGGCGGCTTCGTCGATGAAGTATTGCTCGATTTTCTTGCGGCGGAGAACACGAAAGAGCGGCGGCTGGGCCACGTATATCCGGCCGGCGTTGATGAGCTCGGGCATCTGCCTGAAGAAGAAGGTGAGCAGAAGCGTGCGAATGTGGAGGCCGTCGACGTCGGCGTCGGTCATTATGATGACCTTGCCGTAGCGGAGGTTGTCGATGTTGAATTCATCGGATCCGATGCCGGTGCCCAGCGAGGCAATGAGGGTTTGTATTGCGTCGTTGGCGAGCATCTGGTCGAGCCGGGCTTTTTCGATGTTGAGGATTTTGCCTCTCAGCGGCAGGACGGCCTGGAACAGGCTGTCGCGGCACTGCTTGGCGTTGCCTCCGGCGGAGTCTCCCTCGACGATGAACAGCTCGCTTTCTTCGATGTTGTGGCTTCGGCAGTCGGCGAGCTTGACGGGCAGGTTGCCGCTGGAGAGTGCGCTCTTGCGGCGTGCGAGATCGCGCGCCCTGCGGGCCGCTGACCTTGCCGCGGCCGCCTGAACGGCCTTGCTGACGATGTTTTTGCCGACCTTGGGATGTTCTTCGAGGTAGATGGCGAGGCATTCGTTGACGACTGTTTCGACGGCCCACTGTGCTTCGCGGTTGCCGAGCTTGTCTTTGGTCTGGCCCTCGAATTGCGGGTCGGGTATCTTTACGCTGACGACGGCCGTGAGGCCCTCTCGCATGTCTTCGCCCTGTGGCATCTCGCCGTTCTTGACGAGGTTTTGCTTTTGCGCGTACTTATTGAAGGTGCGCGTGAGGGCCGAGCGGAAGCCGCTGAGGTGCGTGCCGCCGCCGTGGGTGTTGATGTTGTTGGCGAAGGTGAGAACGTTTTCGGTGTAGGAGGTGCTGTATTGCATGGCGATTTCGACGACCATGCCTTCCTGCTCCTTTTCGAAGTAGATCACGTCGTCGTGGATAACCTGCTTGCCTTCGCTGAGAAGCTCGACGAACGCCTTGATGCCGCCTTCGTACTTGAAATATTCTTCCTTCGGGCTGCCTTTCTTGTCGAAGCTCGAGAGCTTGATGCCTACGCCCTTGTTGAGGAAGGCCAGCTCGCGGAGGCGCCCGGCGACCATCTCGGGGTTGAAGACGGTTTCGGGGAATATCTGGGGATCGGGCTTGAATGTGGTGGTGGTGCCGGTGCCGGTGGCGGTGCCGATCTTCTCGAGCTGCGAGTGTATTTCGCCGCGCTCGTATTCCTGGCGATACACGTGGCCGTCGAGCCGCACCTGCACTTCGCACCATTCGCTGAGCGCATTGACGACCGACGCGCCCACGCCGTGCAGGCCGCCCGAGACCTTGTAAGAGTCATGCGAGAACTTGCCGCCGGCGTGCAGCGTGGTCATGATCACCTCGAGCGCCGGCACGCCTCGGTCTTCGTGAATGCCCACCGGAATGCCGCGCCCGTTGTCGATGACCGTCACCGAGCCGTCGGCGTTGATCTTGACCTGTATCTCGTTGCCTTGGCCGGCCATTGCCTCGTCTATGCTGTTGGCAACGATCTCCTCGACGAGGTGATGAAGGCCGCGCATGCCGGTATCGCCGATGTACATCGCCGGCCGCTTGCGAACGGCTTCCATATCCTGCAATACTTCTATCGACTTCGCGTCATAACTGTTGGTTTCGGCAGGGTTGTTGTCTGTCATGTTTTTTCCGATGGGCCGCCCGTAACGCCAATCTGTCCGAACGTTTCCACCCCTCGGCGGAGTCATTCGCCAGCGTAATGAATTATATCAGAAAGTGCCGATATTTTCAAGGTAAATCACGCTGAATGTTTTCTGCCTAACCACATGGTACACAAGGATTTACAAGGCACCGTGACGATTGCCGTGCAGGTGCGCGGCCGGCCTGCTTCGGCAATCGCGGCGAAGGGTGCAAATCATGGGGCCGGAGCGCCGCCTGTTCCGGTCTTATCACGCGGTCGGCGGCGGCGGTCCGCCGCCGGCAGCATTCCCGGGAAGATCGCCGGTATGATCAAAGCCACGCCCGCCCCCGCCGCCAGGCAGGCTCTTCGCAGCACGCGCCCGACGCGGAAGTCGTACTCCAGCTCCAGGAAATTCCTCTGCGGATCGGAAGCGTCTACGTATACCTCCACCTCGCCGCCGCGTTCGAGCCAGTTGTGCCACTCGCGGCTCACCCGGCCGCGGCCCTCCACTCGCCGGCCTTCGAAATTGAAGTCGTAACGGACAAGATAGACCGGAAACTGCATGCCGCCGCGCTTCTCGAGGCCCCGCCCTTTGTTGACCACCCTTGCCGCAAGCAGGAGGCAATTGGCGCGGCTGAGACGGGCGTGGTCGTCGAGCGTCAGATACTCGTAAAGCATGAAACCGGCGAACAGCAACGGCAGCGCCGCGAGCGCCAGGCAAAGCATGCGCGTGCGACGCGACGGCTCGGCTCTCCGGCTGCCGGCGGGATGCCCCTCCTGGGTCATGCAGATCTTCCTCCTTCCGGATGTTTGTTTTGCCGGCGCGGCGTACTCTCATCCGCCTTCGATCACGGCGAGTGCATCCTCCAGCACGCGGCGCGAGTTCCCGAACGTCAGGCGTTCACGTGCCGCGGCTGCGCTCAGCCACTCGCAGCCCTGGTGCTCGTCGGAGAGATTCACGGAGTCGGTTTCGGTGCGTGCGATGTAATACACAACTTCCTTGGCGACGGTTTTCCTTTTGCGTTTGAAGGAGTATCGGATGCGGCCCCTGAATCCGTCGCGAATGCTGCAATCCGTGATGCCGGTTTCCTCGCACAGCTCGCGTGCGGCGGTCTCCTTTTCACTTTCGCCCTTCTTCACGTGCCCCTTGGCGAAGTCCCAGTGCCCGCCCAGGTAATGCAGCAGGAGAAACAGCGGCCCATCGGGCGTTTCGCGGCAGAGGACGAGTCCTACTGACTTTTCCACAGCGCCGATCCTTTCGCAGCGATAGCAGCGCCCAGCAGTTGAGTGCCCAGTTGAGAAGTGCCCAGTTGAGCAGTGCCCAGCAGTGAACTACTGGGCTATTTTCAGCCGTCCCTACGGGACTTGATCAGAGATTCGCCGCCGCTCCCTGGCGAAGGGCAAACGCAAAAACACATCTTCAGTGCCGTAGGCACGACTTGCGCACTATCATGCATCGT
>JABMSA010000311.1 GCA_013202185.1 Planctomycetota bacterium | reverse complement strand
GTATACGTCTGGCACGTGGGCGCTACGCGGGTGGCACATGAATGCTACATCAATGACGTGACGGTGCGGGCGTGGCGCTGTATTGGTGGCGCAGCGCGGAAGTGATTGAACGGTAATGATTTACGCAACAGTTTCATGTGCGGGGACAATAAGGCCGTATAAAACGCAGATTACGGGCAGATCGTTGCCGACGACGATGAGTGGGTGTTGCGCTGCTTGGGGCGACCGTTTTTCAGCCTTGCGCGGCCTTGATTGCGTCTGTAGTGTTAGAGCTGAGTATGGCTGTAGGCGGCGCCGCCGTCGCGGTTCGGCGGGAGTGCCTTTTCTCCTTGCAATCTGCACAGTTCGGGCATATAATTGAGCGTGTCGCGTAACTGAAGATTGTTTTCGGGCGGGGCAGCCGAGCTGACGAGATCGCCGGTTTCGGCTGGGGTCGGCGCGCAATCCATGGGAGTCGTCTGTTTTGTACGCACTCGAAACGAAGGATCTCTCGAAGGTCTATAAAGATTTCTGGGGCCGCCCAAGGGTGAAGGCGCTGAATTCGCTGAGCCTTACGGTACGCCAGGGCGAGGTTTTCGGCCTGCTGGGCCCGAATGGATCGGGCAAGACCACGACGACCAAGCTGCTGCTGGGCCTTATCTTTCCTACCAGCGGCTCGGCTCATGTGCTTGGCAAGCCCGCCTCCGACGTCGCCACGAAGGCGCGGATCGGTTTTCTGCCGGAGGAGTCTTATCTTTACCGATTCCTCAATGCTGAGGAAACGCTCGATTTTTACGGGCGGCTGTTCAAGATTCCCAAGAAGAAGCGCCGAGAAAAGATCGACGAGCTTATCGAGTTGGTCGGCCTCACCGATGTCCGCAAGCGACCGCTGAAGGAGTACTCGAAGGGAATGGCGCGCCGCATCGGCCTGGCGCAGGCGCTGATCAACGATCCGGATGTCATCTTCCTCGACGAGCCTACCACCGGGCTCGATCCGATCGGCACGCGCGAGATGAAGAACCTGGTCATCGAGCTGGGCAGAAAAGGCAAGACGGTTCTGATGTGTTCGCATCTTCTTGCGGACGTAGAGGAGGTGTGCGATCGGATAGCGCTGTTGGTCAACGGCAACCTTCGCAAGCTCGGCGAGGTGAAGGAGCTGCTGGCCGACAAGGACGCGCTTCAGTTTACGGTGAAGAATCCGCCGTCTGACGCCAGGGAGCGCGTCGAGAAGCTCATCGCCGAGATGGGCGGCACGCTCGGCAGCATTGAAAACCCGGTGGAGACCCTCGAGGAGCTCTTCCTGGATGTTGTCCGAAAGGAAACCCGGAAAGAATCATAGGTGCCCGGCGCCGCGCGGGAGCGTTTCGGTCTCGCGCACAAGGCTCACAACTGGCAAAGCATGGCTCTCATGACGGTTTGGACATTAGCGCGTCACACTTTCAAAGAGGCGATGGGCAAGCGGATACTGGTGGTTTCCGGTATCTTCGCGCTGGCGCTCGTTGCCGGTGCACCTTACTGGTCCGGCCTCGACGACGCGGATCGCGTTAAACTCGTCAAGGATATCTCCCTTACCGCGATGACGTTTTTGGGGGTGATCGTTGCGGTTTTCATTTCGGCGTATTCGCTTCCTTCCGACATCGAGGAGAAGCGGATATCCACGGTCGTTTCAAAACCCGTGAGGCGCCGCCAGATTCTCCTTGGCAAGTTCTGCGGCTTCCTGATGATTCTTGCCGTCATTCTCGCGGCGATGGGCATTTTCAGCGACGCCGTCATTCGGGCTGTGTCTACCTCTTCGCGGGTGAAGGTAACCTCTGCTGAGGCGCCGATCATTGCAGACGGCCAGGTAATCGGCGCCGTCGGCAAGGGCAGAGAGTTGCGCGTCATCGGTGCCGGAGGCGATTATTACGAGGTGGTGCTGCCCGACGATCTTGTCGTGGAGGAGGCTTCCATCGCGGCGGCAGACGTCGAGATGGATAAAACAGCGGGGCAGGTGAAGGTCGCCGCGACCAACACCGCCGCGCTCGTTTGCAACGGCGTTACCATCGCACGTGTTTCGGATGCAACCTTCGCCATAAAGGAGAGGCTGGGCGATACCTATATTGTTCATCTGCCGGAGAGCATGCGCATAACCAAGGCTCTCGTGCCGGCGGCCGACACCTCGCCGCCGCATTGGTCGCTGATCCGTGCCAAGCGAATCGTGCCCCCCGAAAGGCGCGTCTTCAGCAATGAAGGAAGAGTTGCATACGACAAGGATGCCCTCATCATGGCAATGCTGGTCAGCAGCATCGGCGAAGTTTGGCATTTTCCGAGCATCGACGCAGCCGAGTTGCCCGCCGGCCAAAACGTGCGCGTGCTCCTGAGATTGCCGGGGTTTTACGGCGTGGTAGACGAGACCAACGCTTCGGGACGCTTCGATCAGGATCGGATAGACGAGTTGGACGTCGACTTGCTGATAACCAGCATCAGGCAGCCCGGCCGCATCGACCGTGTAAGAACCAGGGCGACCTGGGCCGGCAGCTTTTTCGCGATGAGTTTCGAATTGCCGCGCGAGATCCTGGCTGGAGGAGTGGACGTCGTCATCGCAGCCACGCGGCCCGGGTTCATCGACACCAGCAGACACACTTTTTCGGATGGCCGGTCCGCCGCGTGGCATTTTCGCGGCCTGAAGATGAATCGATTCAATGCAAAAGGAAAGATTCGGGCCGAAGTGCAATTCAACCTCAACCACGTCAACCTGCCTGCTCACGGCGGGCGAGTGGCGGACGTGGAGCTGAAGGTATCGTCGCCCTCCGGCGGCCGCAGCCGGATCATCACCGTGCCGATCCGGAACAGGAAGCCGGTGGAGATTGCTTTTGATCGCGACCTGATAGACGCCCACGGCGGCGTAGACATCAGCATTCACAAGGTGCCCGACCCCTACAGCGTGGGCATGCCTGCCTTCGGCGGAGAGCTCAAGCTCCTCGAGAGCCCGGTCCTCTTCGAGCGGAGCTATTTCAAGGCGGTGCTGCTCGTTTTCTGCCAGTTGACGCTCGTAGGCTCGGCAACTCTCGCCGCCTCGACATTTGTCTCGGGGGGGGTGGCGGCGCTCGTTGGATTCTTCACGTACTTCTCGGGCCTGGTGGTGAGTTTCATCAGCGAAACGCTGAAGCTTGGGCCAAGGGCGTTTGCAGGCCATCATCACGGCGCGGCACCTGTCGCCGAAGGCGCCGGAGTCGCCTGGACCGCGCTCGAGCCCCTGCTGAAGTTTTTTGTAATCGTCGTTCCCGACGTCACCAGGCTCGACGCCAAGACTTTCATCTTGCAGGGGCTCGACGTGCCGCTGAGGGTCGTTGCTTTTGGCGTGGGAGTTACGCTCCTCTACGCCGTGATATTCATGGTGCTTGGTCAGATCGTTTTCTGGCGCAGGGAGCTTGGATGATGGCAGCAAAACGCCTTGCCGGAAGCAGGCTTGTGAGCATCGGCGTCATCGTGATTCTGCTCGCGGCGATGTATCCTCTGCAAGGCCAAATAGAAGCCACCCGAAAAGAGCACAAGTTTTCGATCAATCCGCTCAAGGACCTGCCCGCAGGCGAGTTTTTCGGGACGGTTCTGCTGGGGGGCTTTCGCGCGATAGCGGTGGACCTCATCTGGATGAAAGCCAAAGAAGCCGAAAACAATCACGATTGGCACCGCCTCTACGTGCTCAACCGCCTCATTGCATCGCTTCAGCCGCGCTTTATTCAGGTGTGGAACTTCAACATGTGGAAAATGGCCTACAATCTTTCGGTGGCGGCCCCAACCGACAGAGAAGGCTGGCAGTGGGTGAAGAAGGGCATTGAGTTTGGCAAGGAAGGATTCGAGCGTAACCCGGACAGTTGGCGGCTCGCCTGGTACATCGGCCATCATTATTTCCACAGGTGCGGATCAATAAACGACGAGCGCACCGGGAAATACCAGAGGTGGCTTTTTGAGGAAACAGGCAAGACCAACTGGCAGCACGCCCTCTACTGGTTTCTGAAGTCTTATGAAGTTTCCAACAGAAGATCAAACCCAAACTGGCTGGGCATGGTGCCGACGGTCTACCGGCAAATGGCCTACGAAGCGGAAGAGAACGGCGACCTCGAGGCAACGAAGAAATACCGCCTCGAGGCCATTGTGTGGCTCTACAGGATCATGGACCGCTACCCGAACAACCCGTCGTTCAACCGCTACGCAACCGACGAGATCAGCAGGCTCCGCGCCCGCTTGCGCGCACACGAGCACGAGGCCCAGGCCCGGCGAATGCGCACAGAAAACAAAATCGGCGAAGAATTCGAGCTGATCAGCCGCGCCGCACAATACTGGATGGAGGCATACAGGGGCAATCCATACATCGACGAGCAGGCCCGGCACCTCGAAACAATAGCCGCGCGGCTCGAAGAACTGCTGCCCGACGCCGATGAAGCTCTCAAGACGTCCATCGAAACAGAGATCGTCGAGATATGGGTGCGGCTGATAGCCCGCCCCGAGTACGACGAAAAATATACGGAGAAGTGCGAAGAACTCGACGAAAAGAGCACCGCGACCCTTCGCGAAGCTATCGCCCAGGGAAACGAGGGCCGGATGCTCCTGAATCTCGATCACGTTCTTCGGCTCCGCAGGCAGTTGTACGCCAAAGACACATTCTCCGAAAAGCGCATAAACTCAATGCGCGAGTTCGCCGATACTTGCGAGAAGCTGTTACTCCAGGCGAAGGGTCAGGCCCGGGCGTTTATTGCCGAATCGGCGCGAAGAGCGTGGTATGATCTTCTCGATTTCGGGCACACGGAAGCGGCGAAGGCGGGCATAGAACACCTCAAGGCCAGGGCCGAAACAATCCTGCGGAGCATCGGCCCGGGCCAAAGCCAACAACAGGAGGAGTTGCGGCGGGAGGCGGTCCGTGTTCTGCTTCTCTTTTACAAAACAGACATCGAGCGTGTTTGGGCCGATGAGCGCCTGAGGAAGCTCGGAGAGCATTACACCAAGGCATTCGAAGCCGCCTCCCGGCAGAAGAACCGCGACGCCCAGCTCGAAACCCACGGGAACTCGGCAGAGATATGGCGGGCCATCAGGCGACGCCATCCCACCGACCCTCAGGCAGAAGATAACTTGAACCGAATGGCCGAAGCGTTTAGAATATCCCAAGCGTCAAAAGAGAGCCGCTGAGAAAACCCGGGGCTGCAAGAAACGGACGTTGCGGCTCGGGGCTGTGTGTTTTTTTATTCCCGGACAAAAGGAGAGCCAGGTGAAAAGTATGCTACAGGGATTTGTGCTGGTCGTAGTGGTGCTGGCGGCGTTTGCCGGCACCCCGGTTCTTGCCGAGGAAACGGTTCAGGCAACCGAAGGCGCCGCGCCCGATGCCGCAACGAGTGCATCGATATTGGCGTGGGCGCTCTGGGCTCTTGCTCCTATTGGCGCGATCATCGGATTGATCTTTGCGATGTTTTTCTACAAGGGTGTCATGAAGCATTCCGAAGGCGACGATCTCATGGCGAAAATCGCACACCACGTGCGTCAGGGCGCCATGGCGTACCTCAGGCAGCAGTTCAAGGTCGTGGGCATTGTGGTAATTCTCTTGTTTGGCGTCTTCAGCCTGATGACCTACTGGCTCGAGATCCCCGGAATGACGCCGCTGGGGCCGTTTGCTTTCCTGACGGGCGCCTTCTTCAGCGCCCTCACCGGCTACCTCGGCATGAAAACCGCTACAAACGCCGGCGCCCGCACGGCTAACGCCGCGCGCGACAGCCTCAACTCGG
>JABMSA010000310.1 GCA_013202185.1 Planctomycetota bacterium | reverse complement strand
TGCCGCAATACACCAGCGGATTGCCCACGTAACGCTCATCGAAGAAGATCGCGCCGTTGACCGTGGGGATGCCCATGCGGTTGCCGTAATCCCTCACACCGGCGACCACCCCCTTGAATATCCGCTTCGGATGCAGCGTGCCCGTTGGGAGTTTGTCGAACGGGTAGTCGGGCGGGCCGAAGCAGAAGATGTCGGTGTTGACAATCGGCTTGGCCCCCAGGCCCGTACCGAGCGGATCGCGGATCACGCCGCCGATGCCCGTGCCGGCGCCGCCGTAGGGGTCCAACGCCGACGGATGGTTGTGAGTTTCCACCTTGAAGCACACGCAGTAGTCATCGTCGAATTCGATCACGCCGGCGTTGTCTTCAAACACCGACACACACCACGGCTTGTTCAGCTCGCGCGTGACGGCCGCGATAGTCGACTTCAGCAGGTTGTCGATTTTCGTGCCGTCGCAACTGATGAGCCCGCGGAAGGTCTTGTGTACGCAGTGCTCCGACCACGTCTGGGCAAGCGCCTCGAGCTCGAGATCGGTTGGATTCCTGCCGAGAGCCTTGAAGTGGTCGCGGATTGTGTGCATCTCGGCCAGGTTGAGTGAAAGCTCGCCCTGCTTGCTGATGTTGACCAGCTCGTCGTCGGGGGCCGAGAACATGTCGACCTCCAGACGCTTGAATTCGTACGGCGAATCAAGACGGACCTCCGGCAGGGGGCCTGTGCCGTAGATAACATCCTCGATGACTGCGTTCGCCAGTATCTTTTCGGCTATCGTGTGCTTTTGCTTTTCGGAGAGGTCGCCGCGAAGGGCGTAGGCGTGTGCAGTGGTGACGGAGTCGACTGCCAGGCGCATGTCGCGAATACCGCGCAACGTGCTGTGAGCCACCGGATCCATTACGCCGGGCTTTCGCATCACCCTCACAACGCTCACATGCGGCTCTTCTTTGAGCACCGATTCATTGACGGCATAGTTTTCGATAATCGGATCGCTGAGCAGCTCGCCGGCAACGCGGCGCACTTGGGTTTCGCCAAGGTCACCTTCGAGTATGAATATACGAGCGGTCCGCACCTGGCTTATGCCGCTGATGCCGAGATCGCGGACGTCGGCCGCAACGGAGTTGCCCAGGGCGTCCGCGAAGCCTTCTTTCCCGGCGACTTCCACTTGCCATCGCATACGTGTTGATTCCTTCAGGTCTGTTGTGCGTGTCCGTGTCATTCTCCGCATTGCGCGGCTGAATCGCGGGAGGCTTGTGCGACGTATCCGTACTCAGGTTTCGGGCTTGCCTTTTGCCTCTTCCCAGCTTCTTCGCCTTTGGCTGGCCCGGCGCAGTCTTTCGAACAGCGCCTGCTCGTCGCCCCTCTCGATGATGGCGCGGACCGAAGCAAGCTCTTTGGTGAGGACGTCGATGCCGGCCAGTATCTCACGTGCGTTGTCGAGGCAGATGCCGCTCCAAAGCTGCGGATCGCTCGCGGCGATCCTCGTGGCGTCTGCGAAGCCCGATGCCGCACATTCGAGGCTGTCGTCGGTCTGCACGTTCACGACGCCCGCTGCAACCACGTGCGGAACGTGGCTGGCAAGGGCAACGCGTCGGTCGTGGTCCGCCGCCTTCATCACACGGGTGATTGCGCCTACACCCCGCCACATTTCGAGCACCTGCTCGATGGCGGCCTCATTTGTGTTAGGCGTTTGCGTGAGGATGCACAGTGCGCCGTCGAAGAGGTCTTTCGACGCGTTGGTCGCGCCGCGCTTTTCCGATCCGGCCATCGGATGCGAGCCGACAAAGAGCGCCTTGCCCGCGAACACTTCATCGAGTTGATCGGTGATCAGCTTTTTCGTGCTGCCGACGTCGGTTACGATGCAGCCTTTTGGGATGCTGAGCGCTATCTCTCGGGCCTTTTCCACGATGAGGCTAACGGGCGTGGCGATGATCACAAGGTCGGCCTGCTGCACACCCTCGGCAACGTCAATGGTGAAATCGTCGATGCAGCCACGCTGCCTGGCTTCCGCGAGCGTACACGAGCGGTAGCCTATGCCGTGCACTTCTTCGGCGAGCTTGCGGCTCTTGAGCGCCGCGCCCAGAGAACCGCCGATCAGGCCGACACCTACGATAGCGACTTTTCGGAAAAGCATTGTGAAATAACGCGGTTCTTCCTCTCTACCGCGAACCCCCTGACGGGAAAATGCAAAGCTCTTCGGAGCGCTGTTGGGATTGTTCCGTAACAGATTCAGTGTACCAGAACACGTGCGGAGATTCAATCCTATTTCGCTTGCGCAGAGGCCGGTGGGTGCGATCAAACATCCTGGTCCGAGCCTCGGCAATCGTCCTCGTCCTCGTCGTCGTCGTCGTCGTCGATCCGGCTGTCTGTGTTGTTTCAGACAGATTACGTGGTCCCAACAGAGTTCCAAGAGCCTTTCGGCCGGCGGCTTCTATTCTGCCGGCTTTCTACAGTGCAACACGTCCCAAACAGTCGCTGTAAGACCGTAGAAACTCGGTTTCTGAACCGTCAAGACACAAGAAAGACCAGAATATTTAATCACGCCCGAGGCCGCCCCGGGCTACTCGCCGGCGCCGACGCCCACGCGAATAGCTGATCATCGTCTTGGCTTTCTCGGGGTTGCTGCTTCTTTCTCATCAACCGAAAACGAATCGGGACCTGCCACACGAGCAGGTCCCGATACGGTTTTTCCTGATTGTGACGACGTTCTGCCGGCTGGTCAGAACAAGCCGACGATGTTGCCGTTCTCGTCGATGTCTATCGCTTCGCCTGCGGGAACGCTCGGCAGACCGGGGATTGTACGCATGTCGCCGCAGAGCGGATACAGGAAGCCCGCGCCCACCGAAGCGCGCACGTCGCGCACCGGGAAGGTGTAGCCCGATGGGGCGCCCTTGAGCTTCGGATCGTGCGAGATCGACAGGTGCGTCTTCGCCATGCATATCGGCAGCGAGCCCCAGCCGTTCTTGGTGAACCTTCGGATATTATTACTCGCCGCAGGCTCGTAGGTGACCTTGGCCGCCGAATATATCTTGGTGGCGATTGTCTCGATCTTCTTCTTGATGGACGCGGAGTCTTCGTAGAGCAACTTGAAGGCGCTTGGCTTTTCGCACGCGGCCACCACCCCCTCGGCAAGCTCGGCCGCGCCTTTGCCGCCTTCCGCCCACGCGTTGATCTCTACGACGATCTCGGTGCCGGCTTCCGTGGCTTTCTGTTTCACTACCTCGATCTCGGCGGGGGTGTCGTCGGTGAATCTATTGACAACCACGATCGACGGCACGCCGAAGAGCTTCACGTTTTGAATGTGCTTCTCGAGGTTGACGCAGCCTTCCGCGACGGCTTGGGTGTTTTCCTTGAGCAGGCCGGGGTCGAGCGGCTTGCCTGCGACCACCTTGAACTTGCCGCTGTGCATCTTCAGGGCGCGGAT
>JABMSA010000309.1 GCA_013202185.1 Planctomycetota bacterium | reverse complement strand
GCGTCTCTACAAGTACGTGACCATATTTGCGAACAGGTGTACTTAGTGTCATACGGCGGCGCGTTCGGCTTTTGCCTCCGCGCGCAGCTCGATTGCGGCGTCGGGGCACATTACGGTGCAATTGCAGCAGCCGCTGCATTCCTTCGAGTCGTCGAACACGACCGGATAAAAGCCGTGAACATTGAGGTGCCGGGCTATCGCGAGCGCCCCCCTCGGGCACGCTTCCACGCACAGCCTGCAGCTCTTGCAGAGCTCTTCGTAGATCTTAACGATTGCCATAATTCGGATGGCCTCCCCAGCCCAGCTTTTCGCGCAGGGTCTTGTAATAGCTTCGTGCGCCTGTATCGATGAGCTTGAACTCCTGCTGTGCCTTGCGAACGGTGATCCTGTCGGCCGGCTCCAGCTCCGCGTAAACCTGGCCGTCGATGGTCAGGGCCAGAGGCAGACGGGTCGGGTTCACGACAAGCTCGATGCTCCTCTGCGCCGGAATCACCAGGGGGCGATTGCTCAGCGTGTGCGGGCAGATGGGCGTAACGGCAAACGCCGCGAGGTCCGCCTCGAGGATCGGCCCGCCCGCCGCCAGAGAATGGGCCGTCGAGCCCACCGGCGTCGATATTATCAAGCCGTCTCCATTATAGTCGGTTACGTGCTCATCGTCAATGAAAAGACCGATGGAAATCAGCCGCGACAGCGCGCCGCGCGAAACGACCACGTCGTTGAGGCCTATCGTTTCCTTCAGCAGCTTCTCGCCGCGCGTTGCACGGCAGTGCAGCATCATTCGCGGCACGATCTCGAAGGCACCCGCCGCGAGCGATGTGATCACGCTCTCCAGTTCGCGCGGCACGATCTCGGCCAGAAAGCCAAACTTGCCTATGTTGACGCCGATCGTGGGGATCTGATGCGGGCCGAGCGCCCGGGCAACGCGGAGTATCGATCCGTCGCCTCCGAAGACAATGGCGAAATCCGCCTCGCCCTCGACCTCGCCCTCGTGGGTCGACAGGTCGATCTCCTCAACGTCCACGTGCTTCCTGAGCAGTGGCAGCGCGTCGCGGAGGGCGTCGCGTACTGTTTCACGCTGCTTGCTTGCAAATACAAACGCCTTCTTCACTTGGCGGCGTCCTCCAGGGCCTGCCGCACAGCCGTTGCGATACCCGCTGCGGTCAGGCCGAGCATCTTGAGCAGTTCGTCGCGGGGGCCGTGCTCGATGAATTCATCCGGAATGCCCAGGCGGCGGGCGCGTGCGGCGTCCGGGCCGCGATCCGACGCACGCTCGAGAACGGCCGAGCCGAACCCGCCGGCGAGTGCGCCCTCCTCCGCGATAACGGTCGCGGGCGATTTTTCCATCAGCCCCAGTATCGTGTCTTCGTCTATCGGCTTGGCAAAGCGCGCGTTGACGACTCCGACTTCGATGCCGTCGTCTCTGAGCGCCTCTGCCGCCTGCATCGCCCTGTACACCATGCTGCCGTAAGCGACGATGAGTGCGTCGGCGCCTTCGCGAATGATCTCGGCCTTGCCGCGCTCGACGGGCGTGCTGCCGGGGAAGTCTTCGGGCGCGCTTTCCCTGGGGAAGCGAATGGCGCACGGCCGCTGCCAGGCGAGCGCCGCCTCGAGCATCATCCGCAGCTCGGGCACGTCCTTCGGCGCCATCAGTGTCATCTCCGGCAGATGACGAAGGTAGGCGATGTCGAAAGCGCCGTGGTGCGTGGGGCCGTCGTTGCCAACAAGCCCGGCCCTGTCGATCGCCAGCACCACCGGCGTCTTTTGCAGGCAAATTTCGTGGAAGACCTGGTCGTATGCGCGCTGAAGGAACGTGGAGTACACGGCGATCACCGGTTTCATACCGGCGGCTGCAAGCCCGGCGGCCAGGCCCACGGCGTGCTGCTCGCAGATGCCCGGGTCGAAATGCCTGCCGGGAAACTGCTCGTGAAACGCGGCGGTGATGTCGGGCATTGCGGCCGTTATCGCAACGATTGTGGTGTCGTGCGAAGCCACCTCGGCCAGGTGCTCCGAAAACTTCGAAGTCCAGCCGGGCCGACCTCCATCCGGCGGTTGGATGGTGACCTTTTCGGGTGCGACGCTGTGCATTCGATGTTGGTGGTTTTGGGCCTGCTCGTGGCCCTTGCCCTTTTCGGTGACTACGTGCAGCAGCACCGGCCCGCCGAGATCCTTGACGTCCTTGAGTGTTTCGATCAGCTCGGGGAGGTTGTGCCCGTCGGTCGGGCCGAAGTAGCGAAAGCCCAGGTCATCGAACATCCGCCCGGGCGTTATGCTGTTGCGGACGGCATCCTTGATATGATCAAGCGCGTTTTTCATTTGCCCGCCGAAGAGCGGCAGCCCGTCGAGGAAGTGGCCGATCTCTTTCTTGAACTCGAGATAAGCCGGCGCGGATCGCAACTGCGTGAAGTACGCGGAGAACGCCCCGACGGTGGCGGAGATGGACATTTCGTTGTCGTTGAGTATGACCAGGAGGTTCCTGCCGAGCGATCCGGCGTGGTTGAGCGCCTCGAATGCCATGCCCGAGGCGATTGCGCCGTCGCCTACGACCGCCACTACGCTGCGCTTGCACTTGAGGAGGTCGTCGCCGCATGCAAGGCCGAGCGCGGTGGAGATCGCCGTGCTGCTGTGCCCCGATGTGAACGGGTCGAAGGAGCTTTCGTCTTTGCTGGGGAATCCGCTCAGCCCGCCCATGCAACGCAGAGCGTCGAAGCGATCCGAGCGCCCGGTGATGAGCTTGTGAGCATAGCACTGGTGGCCCACGTCCCACACCAGCCGGTCGTTGGCGAAGTCGTAGCAGTAGTGCAGCGCGAGTGTAAGCTCGACGGTTCCGAGGTTCGACCCCAGGTGGCCGCCGTTGCGATAGACCACGCGGATCAGCTCTTTGCGTATCTCGGCCGCGAGCTTGCGCAGCTCGTTGGGCGAGAGCTTCTTTACGTCGTCGGGGCCGGTGATTGTCGGCAAGATGTCAGGCATGATCAACAGGTGCCTTTCGGCTTCCTTCATGACTTCCGCGCTACGATGAATTCCGCCAGCGCGCAGAGGTGCCGGGCGTTGTTTCCGAAGGGCGCGAGGCTGTGCCTGGCCTGCTCTATCAGCTCTTCGGCTTTCTTGTGCGATGCTTCCAGACCAAACACTGCCGGATACGTCTGCTTGCCGCTTTCGGCGTCCTTTCCGGCTGTTTTGCCGAGCTGCTCGGTGGTGGCCTCTCTGTCGAGCATATCGTCAACTACCTGGTAGGCCAGTCCTGTTTTTTCTCCGTAGTCCGACGCGCTCGCCAGGTCTTGCGCGTTGGCGCCCGCAATGATGGCGCCCGTTCTCACGGCCTGGCGTATCAGTGCCGCCGTCTTGCGCTCGTGGATGGACCTCACGAGGTCGGCATCGGGCGGCAGGTCTGCCGAGTTGATGTCCATCACCTGTCCGCCGATCATTCCTTGTGTGCCTGCGGCGGTTGCGATCTCGGCTATGACGGCCGCGCTGTTGGCCGGTTCCTTTGCGAGTACCTCGAACGCGTGTGTGAGGAGTGCATCGCCGGCGAGGATCGCGATCGCCTCGCCAAAGACCTTGTGGCAGGTGGGGTTGCCGCGTCGGAAATCATCGTTGTCCATTGCCGGCAGGTCGTCGTGCACCAGCGAGTATGTGTGGATCATCTCGAGGGCGCAGGCTGCGGGCATTGCGAGGGCGGCATCGCCTCCGCACATTTCGCAGGTCATCAGCGCGAGTATCGGCCTGAGGCGTTTGCCGCCCGCGAAAACGGCGTGGCGCATTGCCTGGTGGATGGCGGCAGGCGCGGCGTCGGCCGGCGGCAGGATGCGCTCGAGGCGGGCATCTATCGCCGCACGGTGCTCCTTCATCGCTGCGGCCAGCCCGTCAAACGCCGTCGTCGGATTAGAATGGGAGGTTGTCATTCTCGTTTTTTTCATCTTCCGCTTCTGCTGCAGTTTCCTCGGGCTCGAATGGCTCGGTCTTCAGCTCGCCCTCGGTGGTGCGCAGCAGAAGTTGTATTTTCTTTTCGGCTTCGCCGAGAATCTTGCGGCAGGCGTTGAGGGCCTTCACGCCGCGCTCGTAGCGCTCGAGCGAATCATCCAGGGGCAGCTCGCCGCCTTCCAACTCCTCGATTATGCCTTCCAGCTCCTTGAGAGCATCTTCGAATTTCGGTTGTTTCTCCGGCATACGACTCTCCGTTCATCCGTCTTCGGTCAGAATGGATTCGACGGTCGACGTGAACGCTCCTTCTGAAAGCCTGGTCTTGAGCGTGTCGCCCGCCGACACCTGGGTTGCCTTGCGGACAACGGTGCCGTCGGGCCTGATCGTGATGCTGTAGCCGCGTGCAAGCACCTTCAGCGGGCTGAGGCTCTCGAGCCTGCCGGCGATGGCGGCCATTCTTTCGCGAAGGATCGCAAGCCACTGGCCCGACGTCCGGCGCAGGTCTTCGAACCGCTCGTCGAGCCCCTGCTGGAGCGTCCGGACCGCCTCGAGCGGCCTGCGCAGAACCGTGGCCTGCGCGAGCGACTGCAGCCTGGCGCGGGCAACGTCTACCTTGTTCACAAGTGATTGTCGCAAGTGCTCCTGCAGCAGGTCGAGGTGGCGTGTCAGTTCGGCGCGGTCGGGCACTGCCATCTCGCCGGCGGCGGTGGGCGTGAGAGCGCGCGCGTCGGCAACGAGGTCCGAGATTGTAACGTCTACCTCGTGCCCTACGGCCGATATCACGGGCACCTGCGACGAGAAAATCGCGCGGGCAACCACCTCCTCGTTGAACGCCCAGAGGTCTTCGATGCTGCCGCCTCCGCGCCCGACGATCATGACATCCAGGCCGCCGTACTCGTTGAGCGCGTGGATGCCGCCGGCTATCTCTTCGGCCGCCTGCTTGCCCTGTACCAGCGCCGGATACAACAGCACCTGCGCGCCCGGGAATCGGCGGCTTATCTGCTTGAGGATATCTCGGATCGCCGCGCCCGACGGCGACGTGACGATGCCGATCCGCCGGGGTATGAACGGCAGCGGCCTCTTGTGCTCAGGTGCGAAGAGCCCTTCCTTCTCGAGCTTGTCTTTCATCTGCAAAAACGCAAGCTGCAAGGCGCCCATGCCGCGCGGCATCACGCGCTTCACAATTATCTGGTAGGCGCCGCGAGGCGGGTAAACCGTGATGTCGCCATGAACGACTACCGCGAGGCCGTCTTTCAGCTCGAAGCGCAGCCGGGCGGCGGCCGAACGCCAGATCACGCCCGACAATTGCGTCTTCTCGTCCTTGAGCGTCAGATAAACATGCCCGGAATTCGGCCGCGAGAGGTTCGATATCTCCCCGGCGACCCAGATGCCGTGGAAGCTGGTTTCCAGGTCTTTCTTGATCTGCTGTGTCAGCTCCGTGACGCTCAGGACGTCGCGGCCGGTCGTGTCTTCGGCTCGATCGCGCCGGGTGAAGAGGTCAGAGGCCGTTTCGCCCCTATCGCGGGCAGTCATGCCGTGTCATCCTGATCCGGCGGACGGCCGGACGGCGTGGATAGTGCAAAAAAAGACGCCTTTTTGTCAGTGATGTATCGTACCAGCGCGGGCGCGGAAAATCAAGGATTTTAGAGTTCTTCGGCCTGTGGGGGGCGTGCTTGCGAATCTTGGTTGAAGCTATCGTCCGCTCTTACAATCGTCCTCGTCCTCGTCGTCGTTCCGTTTCT
>JABMSA010000308.1 GCA_013202185.1 Planctomycetota bacterium | reverse complement strand
TATCAGGCCCGTGCTCCTTTCTCCGGCAGGCGTCGTTTTTCTTCTTCCGAACTGCGCCTTTATCTCGGCAACGTCCGGCGGCGTGTCGGCCGGGCCGCGCGGCCGCGAGTAGGCATTGTCTGGCAGGCTCACTGGTATCGAGTTGATTTCGATGAAGAGGTAGTCGGCAAACGCAAAGTTGCGGCGGTGTGCTTTGTGTTTGGCTTCGACCCACGCCGCGGTGCGCAACTGGCCCTTGTATGCAATGAGATCGGCTCCCGCATCGCCGGCCTCGGGCGAGAGTGCGAAGTAGGCCTCGCCCCCCCACTTGCGCCCGAACACGGCCACCGGGGTGTCTTTGGTCTCGACCATAAAGCAAACCCATCCTTCATAGTCGACGCCCTGGCGCAGGTCGGCTGCGATGCCGGGCTTGAGCTTTTCGAGTGGGAATTGCCCCGTGTACATGATGCCTTTGGCAGTGGCTGCTCCGAAAAGTGTTTCGTCGACGTGCAGAAGCTTGTCGCCTTCCTTCTCGAAGACCTTGATGTGGAAGCGCGCCAGTGCATAGTGCCGGCCGTCTTTGGGCCGGAGGTGCTGTTCCTTGAGTTGTTGGAGGATGGTCCAGGCGTCGTCGCCCGTGATGAGTTCCTTCAGGCCGATCTCGAGTTCGCAGCGCCCCCATTCGGATCCGAAGATCTTGCACTCGACAACAACCGAATCTCCGGTCAGCGCGGGCACGTGCCTCGACCTGCCTCGAAGCCACTCGATGCTGTGCTCGCCGCCCTCAGCGGCCGCCGCAGTTGCCAGCAACACTGCTATCGTGCTCATCCATCTTTTCATCCGGGCCTCCCCTTCCGCAGCTCTCAAGACAGATCACGCCATGCAAAGCACATTGTCCTTCTCTTCAGATTCTACCACCGGCGTTGTGTGGTGTCAAGCGCAGTTTGCGGCGAAATGTTTCGCGTGTTCCCAGGGCTGCGCGCGGCCGGCGCCCGCCGGGGTGTGGGGAAGGAAGAAATATGAGAAGAATTACGACCGGGAGGAACAGTTGCGGCGCCGGTGCGTTGGCGTCCTCACGAAAATGGTATACCGGTCTCGAGGTTCCGCAAAGCCCACGAGGCAATAACCGGCAGCGGCCCAACATGCCGCAAGCCCGCAGACGCCGGAGTTTCGCGCTCCGGCTCTGCAATTACAGCACCCGCGGCACGGAGGCGTGCTGCGTCGGAAGGAACGGTTCTTCCGCTGCTCACTCCGTGCCTGGCAACCGCGCCGGCTTACCAGGCGTGGGCTTGGGTCTCGTACGCGTGGGTGTTCGTCTCGGCCGGTTTTATGCGACGGTTAGCGCGCTTCTTGCTGCGCGGCAGTGTGGGGTCCGACGGCCCCATGTCGCAGATGCCTAGCAAGACACCCACCATCGTCATTGCGGCCATCACCGGATAGATGATTCTTTCAGCCATTCGCTTTTACTCCTAATTTATGGCAGTGTTCGCTGTCATGTCCATGTTCTGCACGTCTCTTGCCGAAAACTTTCATGCACCGTGCTTCATTGCAAATGGCATGCCATAACCGGTGCAAGAAATGCCCGAAAGCCCTCATACGCCTCGATTCGGTGGTTGTAACGTTTGGCTATACAAAGACTTAGCCATACAGATGTTCTTGTGGGAATATTGCTTTTTGCAGGTGCGGACGCGGGATGGACGAGAAAAATGCGGCAAGACGTTACGCAAGTGCGCACCGCGGCCGGAAAACTCCTTCCGGGCATCGGAAAAGCGCCGGCGGCCACTTGGTCGAGCCCTCGCCTTTAAGAGGGTTTCGGCGGAAATCCTATTCAGGTAAACAAGAAAAACTGATCAAGCCACTCGCCGGGGCCGTCGCCCGCCCCAACATAACGCACGCCTGACACACGTTGCGAAGTCGCCTCATCCTCCGGGCCGGAGGCCGTGGCCTGGCGGCTCATTCGGAAAGCCCCGTCAAAAGATTCCCCGGCACGCGACGGTCGCGCGCCGAAACGCTGCCGCCAAGTGTTTGTTCTAATGGTTTAACCTTGTTAAAGAATCCGCTTTTGGCTAAACTGTACTCTGGAAGGAGGAACATCCGATGCCCGAGGAAACCACACAGCAAGGAACAGCACTCGAAGAACCTGTAACAACCGAAGAACGAGCACCCGAGGCGGAAGCAAGACCGGAGGAGAGGCTCATCGCCGAAGAGGCGCTGACCAGCGAGGAAAAGTTCCTCGCCGCGCTCTCGCACTTCTGCATCGTAGCCATCGTGCCAATCGTCATTGCACCGCTGATGCTATGGCTGATCGAAAAAGACAAGCCCGGAAAATCCGAGTTCGTATTGCACCACGCCAAGCAGGCGCTGCTTTACCAGGTGCTCTTGGCCGGTGCCGTCGTGGCCCTTTCGCTCACGATCATTCTTTCGCCTCTGGCTTACGTCTTCATGTTGGGGGGGATGGCGTATGGCGTAGTGGGCGGCATCATGGCGTGCATGGGCAAGAAGTTCAACTACCTCTGGATCGGCGACTACGTCCGGCGCTGGTCGTCCTGATCCACGGCACAAAGCGAAACATCGAACGGCCGCCGGCCGGCGCCCGGCGCGCCGCGCCGGTGTGTCGGGCGCCTGGCCTGGGCCTGCGGCCCTCGACGTTCACCACCCTCGGCGGAGCTTCATGGCCAAGCCAACACTGATGGGCTACGGCGAGCACCTCGAAGAGCTCCGCCGGCGGATTATCATCGTACTGTGCGCCGCGGCCGTGCCGTTCTTCGTCACTTTCATGTTCCTCAGGTACCAGGCGCTCAAGATCGCGCTCTGGCCAATGCTCAGCCGCGCGCCCGAAGCCATCCCCGCCACGCACCGCCCCGAAGAACTGATCCTCGTCGCCGCCAAGATCGCGCTCGTCGCCGGCATCGTCGTTGCGTCGCCCGTGGTCATCTACCAGCTCTGGGCGTTTGTATCTCCCGGGCTCAAGGAAAACGAAAGAAAAGCCGTCAGGCCATTGCTGCTGGGGGCGATGCTGCTGTTTGCCACGGGCGTGGCAGTCTGCTATTGTCTCGTCCTCCCATTCGTTTTCGAGTTCTTCGTTGAGATGAACGCCAAGGCCAACCTCCAAGTGATCTGGTCCGTCGACAAAGTAGTGGGCACCACCATCATGATGATGCTCGCATTCGGCGTCGGGTTCGAGTTGCCCGTGGTCATCGTCTTCCTCACAAAGATCGGCCTGGTCACCCCCCAAACACTCGTGAGCCGCCGCAAGTACGCCGTGCTCATCATCGCGTTGGTATCCGCGCTCATCACCCCATCCGACTACTTTTCAATGATCGTCATGGCCGGCCCCCTCTATATCCTATACGAATTCAGCATAATCCTGGCGCGCATCAGCCACAAGAAACGCCTGGCCAAGATGCAAGGCTGATCGGCAGCGCGGCCGGCTTCCCAAAGCCCAAGAGTTTTTGAAGGGGGCGCCTGCCTGGGAAGGCAGGGCGACGAGCGAAGACGC
>JABMSA010000307.1 GCA_013202185.1 Planctomycetota bacterium | reverse complement strand
CTGCTGCGGAGCGCCGTCTGCTGTCGTCAGAGCCCCGAGCTAAGGAAAGACTTCGATGACATGTCCTACATATGGCGCCCGACCATTGAAGAACACGATCAGAACCTGGGGCGCGACGTAACCGGCGCCATCGTCGTCGCCGTCCGTGATCTCAGCGAGGAAGTGGTGCGCAAAGACCTGTGGTCTCTGCGGCAGACGGTGGAATCCCTCGACGACTATAACAAGCTGATCCTGAGCAGAATCGGACTCAATGTTGTGCGGCTGTGTGCTGAAAAGGACCCTGAGCTCGCGCAAAAACGAATGCTGGACAAGGGCCTCTTTGACAGCTATGAGTTCCGCCACGAATACGCGACGCTGTTGCGGGACAGATTTGGCATGCTTTCTGCGGGTGAGCAGTCAGTCATTCTCGGTTGGATCGAGGAAGGTCCGGACCGCAACGAATCACGTGAGATGCTGCAGGCGAATCTCGGCGACCGCTTCTCCGAAGAGCTGGTTGAACGCCGGATAAAATTGTGGCGGCGGGACCGCCTAAGCTGGTTCTCTCAATCACTGCCACCGGAATGGAAACAAAGATACGAAAACCTCGTTCAAGAATTCGGAGAACCGGAGCATCCGGACCTGGTTTTTTACACGGACGCCGGGTGGGGACTGGAGGCACCGAAGAAGGCAGAAGAATTGGCCGCAATGACTACCCAGCACCTCGTGGCCTACCTTAAGACTTGGAGGCCTGACCTTGACGACCCGATGGGGCCGCGAATTCGCGAACTTGCCGATCAGTTGAGCGCGGCTGTGAGGCAGAACCTGAAACGGTTCGCTACCGACGCGGAGGCCTTTTCCGACTTGCACCCCACCTACGTCAGCAGTTTTCTGATGGAGTACGTGATCGCAGTCCAGAACAAGAGAGCCGTACCGTTCGACCCTTTGGTGGGCCTGTGCCTGGCTGTAGTTGCCAAGCCGCCGGAACTCGCCCGCGAACACCGTGTCGGTGATCGCGAGTTCGATTCCGACCAATCCTGGGAGTACGCCCGAAATGCCGTTGCCGACCTTGTGGCCAACATGTGCGAGGCCAGCGCGCCCCTCAAGCTACGGGAGAAGCTATGGCAATGTCTGGCTCCTCTGGAAGAGAGCCCGGACAAGAACTACATCGTCAGCGATCCAGGGGGTGATATGCAAACGGCCGTGTGGCTTACGCATGCCTGCAACAATCCCCGGGCCAAGATGATCAACGCTGTGATTCGCTATGCAATCTGGGTGAAAAGACAGACAATAGGCACGTCGGGAAACGAAGCGAGCTTCGCGGGTTTCAAGGACATCCCGGAAGCCAAAGACATGCTGGAGAGGCACCTCGATCCGGAACGCTCAGATTCTCCGGCTGTCCGTTCCGAGTACGGGATGCACTTTCCGAAATTGTGGTGGCTGGACCCCGCGTGGGCGCAAGACAACGCACACAGGATTTTCCCTTTGACTGGAAAACACAGCGCACACGGCTGGGCGGCCTGGAATTCCTACCTCGTTGCTAACCGGGTCTATGAGGACGTGTTTCGCACACTTCGAGAGGTGTACGAGCAGGCCGTCGACCAGCTTAACGAAAGCATGACCGGGGAAGGCCAGGATGGCAACCCTCTTCACGACCTCGCCAGGCATATGGTTGTCCTGTGCGGGCGCGGGACACTGCCCATAGATGATGCGGATGGACTGTTGCAGCGCTTCTTTCGCCGCTCGGCTCCCACTGTTCGCGCTCATGCGATTGAATACGTGGGCAACAGCTTGCGGGACTACGAGAAGCCGCCCGAAGAGGTCGTACCCCGATTTGTTTCCCTTTGGGAATGGTACTGGTCGGAGTTTGGAGCCGGAAGACCGGATGCCCCGCCTGAGCAGTTCGCGGGCTTTGGCTCGTGGCTGGCATCCGGGGCGTTCGACGACGAGTGGTGTCTCAAAGCGCTTGCTGATGTTGTCGAAGTGGCGCCGGTCATCGAGCCACATCAAGATGTGATGGAGAAACTCGCCGAGCTGGTACAGAGCTATCCGGATCGTGTGGTTCATTTGGTCGACCCCATGGTTCGAGCAGACCAGATGGGTTGGCATGTGATCTCCTGCAAGAAGCAGCTAAGATCCATCCTCGGGGCGGCGCTCTCTTCCGGCGGTAGCGCCAAAGCCGAGGCGGAACGAGTCATCGATTATCTGGGACGTAGGGGCGGTCTTGAGTATGGTGAGTTGCTCAAAACGAATCAAGCTAATGGCGGGTGACAATCAGATACTGTCTCCCACTATTTCCACCCTTGTCACTGGCATCCTTTGATAAAGGCGCTTGGCGCCATGGGGTTCACCATGCAAGGAACGGGGAGGTGCCGACCCGCAGCGCTGCCTTAGCAAAACACCTTCGTCGCAGATCGCCCCGGAATCGAAATCGCAATCCCCTTCGAGCCGGCGCCGGTGGTCTCCCTGCCGTTGGGCATCACGATGCGATGCGGCGCGCCGGACGGGCGGGTGTGGAACGTGATAGTTGTCCTCACGGTTGTGCGTGTCGGGTTCCACACGTGCGCCTCGCACACACCGCCTGGGTCGTAGGCAAAGTGCGCGGCGTCGGGCACGATCGCCACCACGCGGTCGTCGGCCACCTCGGCGATCCCGCCGCCG
>JABMSA010000025.1 GCA_013202185.1 Planctomycetota bacterium | reverse complement strand
CCCGTGACGAGTGGCCGACAGAACTCGTAGAACGCGAGGTGAAGAAATACTTGCGGGAAAAACAGGCCGATTATGATGAGCTGGTCCTTGCCTGTTTGGGTAAGCACCCCGAGTCGATCAAGGTATTTCGGAGCATGTTCGGGCCCACGGCGATTGCCTGCAAGATAACCGAAAGGTGCAAGGTGCCGGAGAAAAGCAAAGAGTGCCCGAGGCAGGCCGTTTCCAAGACAGACACCTACCAACATAGGATTCAACCGCTGTTCCAGAATCCGCCTCGGCCGCCGTACAAATGGAATCCGTCCGAGGATAGCGACTCCGAGTTTGAGGACCAATTGACCAGGATGCGTAGGGACGCGAACGGTGGGTGACCAGGAACGCAAATTGGTCGACACTGCGACAGCGGTGCAACGCCACATCAAGCTGCGTGGCGAAATGTGTTGCTCGGAGCCCTGGGTTGAAGCACTCATTGTGTCCGCGGGCAACGACCAATGGGAAACGCGACTCTTCTTATACCCCCCTGGCGGCAAAGACACGGCAATGCGTGAATGCCCCGCCTGCCGCCGGGTCTGTCCGCCGAACGGCCCGCAGGGCTCGCCCTCGCCCTGCTGCGACTGCGAAGTTGAGGAATCGGAAGAAGTATTCGGCCGCCGGGAAGAAAAGTTCGTCAGAGAAGCCAAAGACCATAGGGAAGGACGTGAGCGAATTCATGAATTGCGCCGCCGTTGGTGGCGGCGTTCCATGTCATACAAGGCCTTCATGGGAAACCTAGAGGCAGGTCCAGCTGGCGAGGGAGAGTCGGCACCACTGGGCGAGATATCGGATTCACCGACCAAGGCTGGGGCATGGCCAGGTTTTGTTGAGGTTTGCGAAGGCGCCGCTCTTTACCTTGAAAACGAGGAGGCGGCGCCAAGAAGACGATCAAATGGCCGTCCCGAGTCGATAGAAACCGCCGTGAGGTGGCTGAGGCAAGCCCAGAAGGGAGAGGACACGTGTCCACGCTGCAATATCTTGCTGAGAGAACCCGACAAGGAAGACGGAGTATGTCCAGAGTGCGAAGCCCCGTTGACCGGGACGTGTCCAAAGTGCCTGACCCGGCTGAGACGACCTATGGAGGAGAGAGCAACATGTCCAAGGTGTGGATGCCGGGTACGCGGCCCCAGGCGGAAAAGCGGAAAGGATTCGGGGTGCTGCATCGAGCTGCTGTCGGAGGCTGAGAGCACTTTGCAGAAGGAGATCAAGCACTTTCGTGAGAAGTTGCAGGCTGTGGAAGAACGATGGGGAGCCATGTCGAGGAAGGAACGCGAGTCCTCTACATACTTTGCGATGTTCCGAAGTGCGAGACGCATCAACACGCCGTATCTGAAAGAGGGGCTGCGGGAGGATTACCTATCGGTTTCTGGGAAGTTCGCCGGATTCCGGAGGTCCAAGGAGCTCCTGCGAGACGTAGAAGACTGGTTGACGGATATTCTCGCCGATGGTCCAGTCGCGCGAGATGGCATTCGACGGATGGCCGAAGAGGCCGGCGCCGCATGGGCGACCGTCCGCTCGGCGAAGAAACGGATCGGCGCCACGCAGTACCGCGGGAGCCTCCATGGGGAGGAAATAGTCTTATGGAGGCTGTTCGTCAACGAGGCCGAAAACTGACGGCCGCGACTCCAAGCATCGGGAGATAGCCCTTGAACAGTGGTTTCTCGTTGACTGAGCCTCCTGAACTAGACAGGGAGGACTGCGGAGGGAAATCGCCAATGCTCTGCGTGACCACATTCTGAGGTTCTTGAAACGCTTGACAACGCAGTCACGAAGAGATTGGTGTCCGGCGGAAGTGAAAAGAACGGGTGCAGAACGCTCGTCAACATCTCTACTGACTGGAACTCACCTCCGAGTTCGCTTTTCTTGGCGACAGCAGCTGAGCAAAGGCTTGCACCGCGCGCGACAGCTTCACAGCGCGCCATCCGGCTCCCTTCGCTCCCCCCTCATGGATGAGATCGTAGCAGCATCCCCCAAGAACGAACGGACCGAACGTCCAGACGTACGTTTCGGTGCGATCCCGAGCGCGAACCGCATCAACAAACCTCTTCGGAAGGACGCTTCGCGGCGAGACTCTGGCCAGATAGCACCCTCCCGGAGCCCTCGGAGCACCGTCCCGGCGTCCGTCACTGGCGCCGTCCGGTGACGAGAATCGGGCCGAAACTTGCTACAGCTCAGACTGCATGAGACGGGACTCCCACATCGGGCCTGACCCCGCTACCCCGCCCCCTTGAAACACAAACCAAGACCCCGCCCCCGCCGTAACCCGCGACTTAGTAATGACTTACAGCGGGCGTTGGCGAGCGTTCAGGAGCGTGGGCCGGTCATCTACCGCCATCTCACGTAATGTGGGAAAAGTGTCCGGACAATCCGGGCCTCAGGCCGTCACTGGCAGTTTTCTCAGGGACCGCACCCTCTATCTATAGGGGCTCTTGTGCGCCGGGCCGGCGCGTGATCTTGCTCCAACGCGAACTGGAGCCACGAACATCTTTCAAGGAGGATGATTATGGCCGTGTTTTCAATATCCCCTCGTGTCCTATTCGCGTTGCACCGCTGGGTAGGCTAACCATT
>JABMSA010000306.1 GCA_013202185.1 Planctomycetota bacterium | reverse complement strand
TTGCCGAACTGGCCGTCTTTCACGTTGTCGGGCACCCAGTTGATCTGCTCGTTGAGCTCGACCATACGGTCACGAAACTTCGTCACGCTCACGAACCAGCTCGACACCGCCTTGTAGATGAGCGGATTCTTGCAGCGCCAGCAGTGCGGATAGCTGTGAACATACGCCGCCGACGTAAGCAGCAGCCCCTTGCCGCGCAATTTCTCGATGACCACCGGGTTCGCCTCGAACACCTGCAGGCCCTCGAGGTCGCCGGCCTGGCCGGTGAAGCGCCCCTCGTCGTCGACCGGGCTGAAGATCGCCAGGTCATACTTGATTCCCGTGCGATAGTCTTCGTCGCCGTGGCCGGGCGCCGTGTGCACACAGCCGGTG
Source organism: Planctomycetota bacterium (assembly GCA_013202185.1). Classification (GTDB taxonomy): domain Bacteria; phylum Planctomycetota; class PUPC01; order JABMSA01; family JABMSA01; genus JABMSA01. The sequence continues at coordinate 15,271 of JABMSA010000306.1, read as the reverse complement.
TCCGACATCGCAACGTACTCGGCCGTGACGATCGGGCATACCTTGTCGAACAGGCAGTGATGATACCGCTTGCCTTCGATCTCGTTGCCCTTGCGTGTGCCCAGCACTTCGAAGCCCTCGACGCCCGCGTCCTTCATCACCGATTCGGCCAGCTCGGCGGCGAGAATCACCGTTTCGTCCGCGTCGGTGTTCGGATCGTGATATCGCACGGCGGCGTAGTCGAAATGCGGATGCACGGCAACGGCTAGGTTCGCCGGGAGCGTCCACGGAGTTGTTGTCCATATCAGCACCGACACCCGCTCGTCGCCGATTTTCGGGAAGAGGTCGTGCACGTCTTCGGCCATCGGAAACTTGACGAATACCGAGGGGCTCTCGTGATCGCCGTACTCCAGCTCGGCCTCGGCGAGGGCCGTGCGGCACTGCATGCACCAGTGGATGGGCTTGAGGCTCTTGTAAACGTAACCCTTGCCGACAAGATCGGCGAAGACCTCAATCACGCCCGCTTCGTACTGCGGATTGATCGTGAGGTAAGGCTGGTCCCACGCGCCCAGGCCGCCGAGCCCGCGGAACTGCTTCTTGTGGCGCTCGACAAACTTGAGTGCGTAATTTCGGCAGCGACAGCGGATCTCCATCGTGTCCATCGACCGCGCCTTGTCGCCCAGTTCCGCCATCACCCTGTGCTCGATTGGCAGGCCGTGGCAGTCCCATCCCGGCACGTAGGGCGAGTCGCATCCGCACATATTCTTGTAGCGCACAACGATGTCCTTGAGAACCTTGTTGAGGCCGGTGCCGATATGGATATCGCCGCTGGCGTACGGGGGGCCGTCGTGCAGCAGGAATGTTTTTGCTCCCTTGCGGGCCTCGCGGATCTTCCCGTACAAATCGATCTCGTCCCACCTCTTCAGGAAGGCCGGCTCCCTGTTCACGAGATCCGCCTTCATCGAGAATGCCGTCCGGGGAAGATTCAGCGTCGCCTTGTAATTGTTCTTCTTGATCGGCTCTGTCATTGCATCACGTTCAAGTGGGATCAATTGATATTATGATAATCAGCGCATAGATTATAGCATGGAGAGAAAGGTGTTTCAAGACTCAAAGCGGGTTGTTCATGTGAAGGGGTGCGTAAGAATCTTGTGGGCGCTGATGCCGCGAGACGCAACGGCCGCGCACGGAAACGCTCGCCGATACCGAAAGTCTTTCCGCAGGGACGCAGGGAGGAGCGGCTCACGGCGCGCCGAGCTGATTGCGCACGGCGATGATGTCGAGGATGTTTACGATTCCGTCGGTCGTGACGTCGGCGCGGCGGGCGGCGGGGTCCGATGTCCAGCTCTTCCCGAAACTGTTCCGAACGAGAATGGCGTCCAGAATGTTGACATGGCCGTCGTTGTTGACGTCGCCACGAAGATACTCGTATGCGCCGATGTCGACTACGGCCAAGCCGTTGGCGTCGCCGTCCATGATTCGCGGCAGGCCGGTGGGGTCGTGCTGCGGAAGCGTTTCGATCTCGTCGGTGTCGGGGTTGTCCACGTCGTTGGTGCCCCTGTCGATGCCCGGCGAGCCGGGGAGCAGGCGATAATCGCCTATGACAACCACGTCGTCCGACGCATCTTGGGGCGTTCCGTTGTCGTCGCGCTGCCCCGGAGCACCGCCCGACACGCCCCACGCGGTGACGAACGCGCCATCGGATGCGAAGATCTGAACGATGCCGGCATGAGCGGAGTCTGGCCGGAGCTGGGGGTAGATGTCAAGAGGAAGAACAGATGACGAACGCTGCTGCTTTCCTCGACTCATGGTTCTTCGTCCGCGTCGTCTTCTTTCAGCCATCGCTCGTGAAGAATCGATTCAACTTCCAAAAAGGACTTGACTTTGCCCAAGAAGACCTTTTTGTCTGTTGGAATTGTGTCTGGAAGACGCACCCCGGCGTTGCGGAGTTCCTGATAGTAGCTCCACAGACCCTTCGTAGTTTTCACACCTGCGAGTTTCCGGTCCTCCACAGTCGCAAAACTGGCCCGCAACTTGACAAAGGCGTCGCGTATCTGCTGCACTTCGGTGTCGATTCTTGCTTCTTTCAAATCGTCCGGCGCAAAGGCCGCAACGGCTTCGTAGTACTCCTTTAGACGTTGGGCATCTGTACGTGCGAAGGATGACAGCCGCCTCAACAGATACCTTGTCATGATCGAATCAGAAGATGTCTTCTTTTGTTCTCGCAGCTCAGCGGCCATCCCGTCCGAGAGAATCCTATTGTGGTAGTAAGTCCTGAAAGGAAACGCCTTGGAGTTGCCCGCTGGAAGTTTCACCGCCCTGTACTCTACCAATGTCCATTTGGCCCATTCAGCCCAGGGAGAGTCAGGATGGGCTTTGAGAAGCTCTTCCAAGGCCGGTATGTCGGACCGGAATTCCCCGGCCTTGGGCAAGAGTGTGGCAAGTTTGACGAAATCCGTATCGGACTTATCAGCTTTTTTCTGCAGTTCGTTGATTTCGGCCTTTGCCTTGTCCGAGTGTTCGGCCCACGCTCCAAAGTTGTCGTTTTTCAAGTTGAAACACATCTTGTACAGGAACAAGTGCCTGTGGCTATCCTGGGTTGGCGGCAGGCCGCTGATCCCTTCGTCAAGAAGCTCGTAGGCTCTTGCCACGTCAAGAGTAGCGTAAAAGTATAATGCTTCACGGAAAACATCATCCAGCGTCTTTTTCGGTTCCTGCTCCGTGACAGGTGCATCACCTCCCCAAGCCCTAACCGGCCCGGCGGAGAGACATAGGCACAAGCCGATAAACGGAACACTTGCAGCAGTTCCAATTCTCATTGTCCGTCCTTTCTTTGCTACGGTAGAGTGATTGTGCTTGTTACAGGTTCCCAATCGTCGCCATTGTATTCGCACTGCTTATATATGAATTCCTTTTGGTTTTCTGTGTCCTTTGTGGGGAAAGTGCCCGCCGAACCTATTGCGTCTTCCACGCAATCTTCACGAATGAGTGCTGCCGCATTTACCACGTGGTACCACAGGGTGCCTGGAAATGGACCGCCAATATTGGCATTGTTGGCTGCGTCACAGTTTGCTTCAACCCAAGCATCCGCTATCGGTCTTCCGTTATGAATCTTGGTGACGAATAGTTCCATAGCATCTCTGGCCAACTGGTATTCTGAGTCTGGCTTGTTTCGCTTGTACCAAGCCGCGCCGTAGTCGTATCCAAGAACTCCATGCAATGATGGGTTGCACTTGATCCACTTGATGCCAGACATCTTGCCCTCAATATCAGTGCGGAACGGCTCGAAGAATGGATTGGGCACCAGGACCGTCCCGTTCACAACCTGAAGGTTGACCCTGATGTCGGCGGGGATTCCTGCGCCTCGCGGCATAGGCAAGCTTCAGCAAGAACCGGACTGAGCGTCAACAGCAAGAGGTAAGTCTTCCTATTCCTTGTCTCGGTCGGCGGGAATCGTCACCTCCAATGCCTGGGAAGTCACGTCAACATCCTGTGCGATCGGGACCGCCTCGCCGCCGGCGACTGTGGCCGGCGACACAGAAAGCTCGGCAACGACGCGGAAGGGCGTGCTTGGATCCTTCCACATGAGAATGGGATCCAACGGCGCAACAATTTCCAGATCCACTCCTGGAGCCACCCAGACTGCACGCCATTTTCTCGAATGGCCGGGCCACAGTTCGAGGGTGTTTCGCCGACTGTTTTCATAGAAAATCAACGCAGGGTTTCCGCCCGAGCGTATCCTGCGCCGGCTCCAGCAGATTGGAGAACTATCACCGTCCTGTACCTTCGACACGCGGAAGGTCAAGAGCCACAGCGACATGATCTCGCCGGTGCGGTTCCGGAAAGTCACGACAGCTTTTCTTGCGTCGGCCTTATACGCAAGTGAACAATGAAGATCACCCGGATCGGTCATCAGCTTTGACTGGTCGCGGGGAGCGCCGGCGCGGCAGTCGCCGGCGCACAAAACAACCGCTGGAAGAAGCGACCATCTCGCGAAGCAGGATCGTGCTTTTTTCATTTCAGTTCCTTTCACTCCTCCTCATGGTGCCAGTATTCGGGGCCGTAAACCTTTATGGTGTGGCTCATATAGTCCCCGCTGTCGCCTGGAAAAGGTGAGAGCTTGAACACCCCAGCACGGGCCTGCACGCCTTCCGACCCGTCATCTGCCTGCAGCGTATAGCCGGGCAGCCCCAGTTTTTTGGTCTCCTTGACGTCCTCTCCTGAGAACGGCCCATCGGTGAACGGGGGATGTGTGTGGGCCGCTGCCATCAGCTCTTTAGTGAGATCTATATCAGCGTAGAGTTTTCCGGTTTCTGGGTCCTCATACAAGTCGTCAAGATCTATGAATGCGGAATCCCTGTTAGCTGCATTGTGGGAACTGGGAATAAAGTCCAAGGCCTGCGTGTTCACGTCGCGGACGATGTAACCGCCTTGTTCACGGAAGTATTGCCCATCCACCCACGGAATGGGTTCTCCGGGCCATTCGGGCTTGTCGGGGTACGAACTGGCGTAAATGAGGAGCAGCTTTTCTTTTACTGTTTCATCGTACACCAAAGGATCAGTGACAACTTCAACCAGGACCTGAACACGAGCATTCTCCACCTTGCGAAGCTGCTGCCTCTGATAAATATAGAACTGCAACTTCAATAGGAGTTTGCCCACCCCGTGCCCGCGTATCCGGTAAACGTAACCATCGAACTCAGGATCCTTGAGATACTGAGTAACGTCCCCTGAAGTTTCTGTGTGAGGCAGAATCGTCACCTCGTTTCCTTGCGGAGGCTTGCCCACCACTGCGGCTCTGCCTTCTCCGTCCTGCTCCAGGTATACCCGCAATGAGGAGTTCCACCGGAAATCTTTCAGTGACATTTCCTCTATGCCAACATAATCCAGGCCCATCGGTACCACCCGCTGATTCAGAACGAAGTCTTGCTCGGCAATATGCGCCGGCCTATATTCAACCTTCAGCTTCAGTGGGACGGGCGCGGCTTTCTTCCGGAACATACCAACCCATCGATCGCTGCCGAGCCTCTTCTGAAGCCAAGCTTCATAGCGCTCTCCTGATGAGAATGTCTCAAGGGTCTTAAGGCGGCGGGACCCTCGGTCATAATAAAGCAAGACCCTAGTACCGTCTTGGCGCTTGTAATGGTACAGCATCTCCTTTGAAGGGCCTCTTATGAAGATGCCTTCGTCCTTTTGCTCCAGCTCAAAAGGTACGTCGTTCAGTACAACTTGATAGTCATCGAGGGTACCTTCATCAAGCCCGTTCAGCCTTATGGTGAAAACACTGCCACGGTATGGATCTGTCCGAGCAGCCCTGCGAGGGGATGCCACAGCCCACTCCTCCTGCCCATCCAGCACATCCCACGTTGTCATGAATCTCTTCGTGTCATCGCCCTGCTCCGTGTACGTCTCCGTGAAGGTCATCACGGAGCCGTCGCTGTAGGTGTACACTACTTCGGCGTCCAGTGTATCCGGCGTTCCCGGGTCGAAGCCCGCGAAGTTTGCGGGAACGTCGCCGTTGATCTGAGTGATGGTCATCTGGGTATTGACATCGTCAAATGTGCCGGCCAGGATGAATGAATTTTCCGGCGGGCCGAAACGCTGTCCGCGATCGGACGCCGCGTCGGCCACGCAGATGTTGCCGCTCGAGTCGACGGCCACGCCGCCGCCCTGCGAGAAGTCAAACTGCCCCGGAGCGCCGCCCGACACGCCCCACGCGGTCACGAACGCGCCGTCGCATGCGAAGACTTGAACGCTCCCGGAGGCGGTGTCGCATACGTAGACGCGGTTGTCGCTGTCGGCCGCGATCCTGCCCGGCGAGGAGGTCAGCTCCGGCGGAGTCCACGTAACCTCCGAGCCGTCGGCCAACACAAATTTGCGTACGCCGCCGGACTCGCTGACGTAGAGGTGCCCGTCGGGCGCTATCACGAGTGACGATGGAGCAGTAAAAGTCGCGCCGGCCGGCCAGGCCGCCCATTCCTCGGCGACCGCGTCGTACTTCTGAACCTGATCGATGCCGGGCTCGGTCACGTAGATGTTGCCGGTCGAATCGACGGCGACGTCCGTTGGCGCCTCCAGGTCGTCCACCTCCCCGAAATCGGCCTGCCACGTGCCGCTCGAGTTGAACTTCTTGATCTTGTTGTTGCCGGTATCGGCGACGTACACGTTGTCGTTGGTGCACGTGCATATGCCCTGTGGCCCGTTGAACGGCTCGGACTCCGGTGCATCGCAAGTCCACGAGAGCAGCAAATCCCCTGCTGAGTCGAATTTCGCGATGCGGTTGTTGGCGGTGTCGGCGACGTAAATGCTGCCGGTGGAATCGACTGCAACATCGGCGGGCGCGTCGAGTTCGGCGGAGGCATCAAGCTCTCCGGCGAGAGCAGGAGTTTCCGTGAAAGTGGGATCGTCGTCAGGGGCGCGGTCGCCGTAATAATACCGGATGGCGTCGACCTCCTGCGTCGTGGGGTCTTCATCGAACGCGATGCACACGTCGACGGTTTCGCCGCCGCCGGTCTCTCCGCCCGGGATCACTCGCTTCTCGAGCGTGATAGTCACCTCGTCGAAGCCGGAGTTTCCGGCCGCGTTGTCGGATGTTTCGACGCGGATGATATGCGTGCCTTCTTCGAGCGGGATTTGGACGCCCAGAGAAGGCAACTCACCCTTGTAAGGATGCTGTCGCCAGAAGGTTGGATCGCCGTCGTCGGTGGCGGTGACCGTCTCGGTACCGCCATAGGTTTCGCCATCGAGATACACTTGGACGGAATCGATGTCGGCCAGACCGTCGGCGACGTATCCGCGCGGAATGTTATCGGCGATTGGGTCTTTGACAACGCCGCTGATAGTTACCGTGGCGGTCCCGGCGCCGATGCTCACATCATAGCTGCTGAGTGCATCGAGCGTGACCGTGGGCCGGGGATCGCTTACTCCGATGAATTGTGTGGGGACAGGCTCTGCCCCCGCGGCCGGCAGGCCGGTCTCGTCGTCGTAGGAATCGGGGATGACGAATTGCATCTGTATGAGGTTGGTGCGCACCGTGTCATCGTACGAACCATTCAGGTCTGTCACCGTTACGTTGATGGGTTGATCCGCGGGAGTCACGCTGGGTGTTAGGGCCTCAACGTAGAGTGTCACTTCCAAGGAACCGGGGCTCAATCCCAGCATGTCCGGGTCGTAAGTGCCCGAGGGAACGTAGTCGCCACGGTCTTCCTCAACCGCATCATTCGCCGCGTTTTTGTTGCGCTGTTCCCAAGCGTCTTTCAGCCATATCCGCATGGCGCCTGAAGCAGGAGTGTAAATGCCGGTCTCCTCGTCATAGTCTGTCTGAGCGGGGTCGGAGTCGCTATAGGTAATACTGATGGTCGCGTTGGCGAGGACTATGGTATCGGCTATCTGAAACGTCAGGGGCACGAACTTGGCGCCGGGGCATGTGTCGTCGTCGGTGGAGGCGGGATCTTCTTTGAGATCGAAGCCGTCGGCAAAGTCGGGGATGCCGTCCAGATCCACATCGCCGTCGTTCACAAGGATGATCTTCCCCGGGTAGGCGGGATCGCCTTCTGTGTCTTCTATCGCCTCTTCATATCCCGAGCGATCGGGCGGATCGTATCCGTTGGTGTTGTCCGAATCGATGTCGAGGTCGACAAGCGAAACTTTGAAAAAGAGGTAATCAGACGGAGTGGGGCCGCCGGGGTTCCACGTCCACACTTCCACCGCGTCCTGCCCGGGGACACCGGGTTCTGATATAGCAGTGACGTCACAACCGTCTTCCCTGAGTGCGTGAACATCGATGATGCCACTCGGCGAGACCGAGAGATTGCCGCCCAAGGTGACGAGGTGCACGGTTCCGGCGAACCAAGTGGGCAGAATGGCGTGAAAGTCGACGTGCACTGCCGGGCCGTTCAACATAATGTCAACCGGGTAGTCGCCATTCGAGCCTGGCTCATCAGGCATGCCGGCTGCTTGGAGATCGAAGATCACCCTTTGCTTTCCCTGGACAACCGGAACGCCTGTTCCATCTACGTAGTCTGCTTCGCTACCGTTGTCCCAGGCGATGACCATGTGGGATAGATCCCCTGCGTCAAGATTCGTGTCTATTTGCACCCGTCTTCCGGTGGCGGCGTCGATGCGAAGGACTGTGCCTTCTGTTAATTCGAGCCAATCATCGGTGCCTGAGTATCGATAGAAAAACTCCGTGCCGGCATTTTCTGAATCGTACACGGACCAGTCCCCGGCGACCCCGGGGAAGATGACTTCGATGTCGATCTCCGGGTCGTTGATTGTCCTTATCACGAAATCCATGACTGGTGCGCCTGTTCCACGCACGTACCTTTCGCGGCTGCCGTCGTCCCAAACGATGATTATGTCGGACAAAGGCTCCTGGTCAAGATCCGTGGCTATTTGTGCCTGTCTTCCCGTGCCGGAGTCGAGCTGAACAACTGTGTCCTGAAGCAAGTCCGTCCAACTGCCGGGATCTGGGTATCGATATTTGAATTGGGTGCCGCTATTAACTGGATTGAACACAGACCAACTTCCGACGGCCTCGGGGAAAGTGACTTCGACAGCCGTCTCGAAGCCGCTGGGCCCGATAATCTCGGTGACATCGAAACTTCCAATCCATATCGTTGGGCCGCGAATCATAAGGGCGTCGGGGCCGGTGCTCCCGCCCAGGAACGTCTGCATCGACAAGCTGTCGACTTCTCCTTTTTCCCCCTCATCAATATCAATAATCTGTTTGAGCGTGAACGTGCCGTCGCCGTTGTTCGTGAAATCACCGGCGGGAGTTGGCGCGTTTTCGAGCTCAAACGAAGGGCGGCTCCCGGGGTCTGGTCGCACGGGAGTCCCGGGGTTGGCTACGTCGTCTATCAGCTTTATCCACCTTATTTCGAAATCTCGCGGGATGTTGGGAGTGAGCAGGGTCGTCTTTATCTCGAGGTCCACGCCATCGTTCAGAAGAAACCTGTACTGCAATTCGTTTAGCGGGGTCTCATAGTTATCCCACATGTCAAAACCCGCCAGGTCGATGGGATCGAAGTCTTCGATCGTGGCGCCGGTTTCTGAGTCGAACAGCCTGAACTCGATCTTCGAGATGAGGATTGGATCTGTATCATTCAGGTTGTTGCGTATGGTGAGCATGTCCAGGATGTTGATCCAGCTGTTACCGTTGACGTCGCAGCCAAACAGGTCTCTGTCGGGACATGCTTCGCCCAAAGGGCAATCGTCCAGGTCGTACCCAGTGTAATACACGTTCCGAATAGCAATCAAGTCCAGCACGTTGACAAATCCATCGCCTCGGGCATCGTGCTCGACAAAGTTGCTGTCGAGCGAACCGTCCCCACCGCTTTGTGCCGCCGCCCCGCCGCCTCCGTCAAGAAGCGTGCCGCCGATGGGTTCGATTATGCCGCCGAACGGCTCCAGGACGAGCGCCTCTCCGCCGGCGCCTCCGCCGCCCTGTGCGCTTTCGCCGCCTGCGATCTCGAAGCTGCCGGTGACGATGGTGTAGGGTATCGCGTCGGAGTCGCGGTCGCCGAAGTCTGTGTTGTCTGCGAATTCATCGAGGGTGTAGGTGCCTTCCTCAACACTGGGGTCGTACCAATAGGTGATGGACATGAGCCATGTGAGGCCCTCGCGGCCTTCCCAGACCATCTCCTCCGGGTTGACTGCCTCGTCGTCTTCTTCCGCCGGGATTGTTTTGTCGACATATTCTCCCCATGTACCGAGCGGGGGAGGGTCAGGATCCCATTCACGCTCGTTGGACGTCAGCCCGACGGTCTGGTCGCGGTAGACCTAGCCTATCACGGGCAGGAAGACGTCGTTCCACGTTACCATGCGGTCGCCGTAGGGCATGCCGTTGGCAGGCGGGATGTTGTGGTATGCGACGTAGCAGCCGGAAGGGAGGTCAAGCTCGATTTGGAAGCCGGCGAAGTCGAGCAGATCCTCGGCGTAGATGTCGACAGTGAACGTGCCTAAGTTTTCGACGGACGGATAGTAGCCCGTGGCGGCCGGCAGCGGCCCTTCGCCGCGTTCGTTGGGGCCTCTGAGGTACACGGTGCCTCCTAATGTCGAGGAGGTGAAGAGACCAAGCAATGCGAGGGCGAGAACCAATCTGTTTAGAGGACAACTGCCGCACAGAGTGCGTTTGGAGGTTCGACGAGTGCGTTCCTGATTTGCCTTCCGAAGATCCCCTGCTTCACTGCTTGCCGACATTTCGATTGTGCTGTTGCTGTGCGCGTTCATTGCAGTACTCCTTCTGCTGTTGGCCGCGACGCAGCCGCCCATCCGGGCTGATGCCCAAAACAGTCACCTTTCGCCTGCCCGTGCACATGCGGCGCAAGAACAGACGGTAATACGTTCGAAGCATTGAGGCCCCTACTTGGCCTCTAATGTTAGTATACCGCTTGTCGGTGCAATTGCAAGGGCAAAAGACATTTTTTGTGGGGCCTCGTCGGTTTCAAAGGAAATGATTGGCGATAGGCCAGATCGCCGGACAAGGTCTCGCGCTGGTACTTGCTCGCGCAAGTTCGAATGATGGCGAGCGCGTGCGCCCGCCGCTCAAAAACCCGATGTATCGGGCCGTGCGTTCCGGTACAATATGACGCTAAACAGGCGCCCAAAGGAGCACGCGATGCAGTTGTACGACATATCCATCACCCTGCGGCCGACGATGGCGGTGTGGCCGGGTGACGATCCTTTTCGAGTGACGCCCACGGCTTGCATGGCGAACGGTGACAACTGCAATCTCAGCAGGCTCGAGATGGGAAGCCACACGGGCACGCACGTCGATCCGCCGCTGCATTTCATCGATGGGGCCGACGGCGTCGACAAGCTCGATCTCGAGAGGCTCGTGGGCCCGGCGGAAGTGCTCGACTGCACAGGGATGCGCGAGGTGGATGCGCACGCGTTGGAGGGCCGACTGGCCGAAGGCGTTATTCCGCTGCTGAAAACGGATTCGTCGCACGCGCCCGATACGGCGCCGTTCTGCGATGACTACGTGTACCTCACGTTGGAGGCCGCGCGGCTGGTCGCCAAAAGCGGTGTGAAGACCGTCGGGATCGATTATCTTTCGATCGCCGGCAAAGACGCAACCCCCGTGCACCAGGCGCTGCTCGGGGCGGGGATCGTGATCATCGAGGGGCTGCGCCTGGCGCACGTGCCGCCCGGGCGCTATACGCTTGTGTGCCTGCCGCTGAAGATCGAAGGATGCGACGGCGCACCCGCCCGCGCGATTCTCATCGAAACTTGACGGCTGTCGGGAGGAGCTGCAACAAGCCATGATTCCGAAAACACAATCACTTGTCGCCGGCATGCTGTGTGCGGCGGCGGTCATGCTTGCGCCGGCGGTGTGCCCTGCGGCCGATTTCGGATTCGAGATGGGCGATAAGCAGGAGGTGGCGCTCGTCTGCTCGCTGCACGTCTATAATGTCGGCTCGGAGCCCGCGCGGAATGTCAGGATATACGCCAACCTCCCGCGAAACATGATCGGCCAGACGATCCTGTCGCTCGATTTCATTCCGCAGCCGCAAAGCGTGAAAATGGACAGGTGGACGCAGGACGTGGCCAGGTGGCGGGTGGCGCAGTTGAACCCGGGCGAACATTTTTTTGCCCTGTGGGTGGCGCGGGGAACCCTGTCGGAGGTCACCTACGACCTGCCGCGTCTTCGCAAGGGCGGATTGCCGATACCGCTGCCGATACGGTTGCTTTACCAGTGGAGCAGTGATCGGCCCGCCGCCGAATCCTACTTCGAACAGAGCCGGCTCCTGGCCGATTACGTTCGCAAGACGGCCTCTCAGGAGGCCAGTGGCCTGCCGTTTTATCGGGCTATTACACGGCCCGAAAGCACCTTTGCCTATGCCCGGGCAATGACAAAACTGTGCTTCACGAACGACATCCCGTGCCGAACAGTCGGTGCCTATGTGAGGGCCGTGGGCAGCGACTTCTCGATCGACCCCACCGGCTCGGCATGGAACGAAATCTACTTCCCACAGTCGGGATGGGTGCCGGCATCGGTGACCGACCCACGCGGGTTCGGTCGCAAGCCCAACAACTGCGTCGTGGTGCAAACCATCGGCCGCACAGGCGCCCAAGCGGTCGAGCTGTGGGGGAGGATAGCCGGCGGAAACGCTCACATACGCGTTGCACATCGCGGCTGCTTCTCAAACACCCGCGACCGGAACCAGCACCGCGAGCTGATCAAGGTCTTCCAATCATTGCGAAAAACAACGCAAACTGCCGACATCGGCCGCATGCTGCTGTTTCAGGCGCGCGCGGGCGACAGCCTGGCCCTGGCCCTGATCGAACCTTACCTATACCACGTCAACCTGGCAGTCGTTGAAATCGCAGCGGCCGCCATCGCCGACGTCCGCCAGAGCCAGGCCGCGCTGATGCTCGTCGACGCGATGGGCCCTTCGGCCGACGCCGACAAGATCCTCATCAAGCACGCCGAGGCCCTCACAAAGCGCAACTTCGGCCGCGACAAAGAGGCATGGCGCACCTGGATCCGCCGCAACGTCTTTGCCACGCCATACTGAGCCGGGCCACGGGGTCCGGCCGGTGGCAAGTTCCACAGTTTTCTTGCACATTCAGCCACGTTGCGCGTCTAAGGCAGTGGAGTGTCGTGCCTTAATGTTTGGCATGTCATCTGAGAGCCTTGTACAGACGTCACGCGCACGGAGGAGAAATCCATGAGAATGGTACTTGTGTTTATCTTGTGTTTCTTTGCGGCCTCGGCCGGCATGGCTGAAATATTCTTTCCACCAAAGAATGTGGTTGACCCGAGCCGGCCCGAGGGCACACTTGACCACGGAGTCGACCAGGCGCTGGCATTTGTGTACTTCGAGCCGCATGATGTCTGTTTTGACATGCGAGATGCCATTCTGGTCACGGCGTATCTTGTTAACCGCTCACAGAAGAACATGCATGCGAACATTTCCCAGGTCATGGAGAACGTTCGCCTCCGGCCGGCTGGAGGCGCTCCTGTAGCGCGACGGAACGCCAGGCCAAGCGACAAAGCGGGCGGCGCGGTCATCAAACCAACGTCCTTCACGAAGCATACGTTCGACCTTGGAAAGCTTTTCAAGTTCTGTTGGACAAGGCGGCCAGCGTCGAAGGCCCGATCGCGTCCAAAGCCTTGTGGTGCTTGATGAAATACCCGGGCGATGAGGCTATTCGAAAGGTTGCCAGACGACGATTGGCGGACGAAGACCCCACAATCGCACTTCATGCGGCAATTCTCACGTGCTTTGCCGGAGATTATTATGGTTACCCGTTGGTAAAAGAGAGCGTGTACTCCCCCGACAAGAAACTGCGTTTGAAGACTGTGGCTGTCTTGGGCAACCGACGATTCGACAAGAAGAGAACCGAGATCACGTCGATGCTCTTGGAAAGGCTCAAGACGGAATCGGAGCCGCACATCATCGTTCAGATCATTCAGTCGTTGGATCGTCGTCCATCAAGAGAGATTCTCACGGCCTATGAGCCTTTTCTGAAACACGGGAACGAGTATGTTGCATTGCACGCGAAGGTTGCATACGATGCCATGAAGAAAAGGCTTCGGCAGAGATGAGTGCACATCCCCAGTTTAGCGAAGAACGAAAGATCGGCTGAACCATTCAAGTCGCCCAGTGGAACTGCTGTTCCGGCGGGTCAGCTTGCCGATTACTAGGCTTGGAAGGAGGCCGAGCATGCCCATCGCTATGAGGGTGCTTCTCGAGAACAAAGTGCGCGAAGTCGGCAGCTTCTCGATGCTCGCCGGCAGCGTGTTCGAGTGTTGTTTCCGCCGACTGCCGCGCTACGCCCTGCTGATGCCGCAAATGCTCAAGATCGGCGTGAGATCCCTGCCCGTGGTGCTGATCACCGGCACCTTCACCGGCATGGTCCTCGCCGTCCAAACGCACTCCCAATTTGCACGGGTAAATATGGAAAACCTGCTCGGGGCGGTCGTTTCTGTATCGATGGTACGCGAAATCGGCCCCGTGCTCACCGGGCTCGTGCTCGCAGGACGTGTCGGAGCGTCGATGACAGCCGAGCTGGGCTCCATGAAAGTTTCCGAGCAGATCGACGCCCTCCGAGCGCTCGGCACCGACCCCGTAGCCTACCTCATTGTCCCGCGCTTCATATCGTGCGTGCTGCTAATCCCGCTGCTGGTGGCGTATTCTGACCTGCTCGGCATTCTCGGCGGATGGCTGGTGAGCGTCCACGTGCTCCAGGTAGACCCCCATTTCTACTGGGAATTCGCCGCGCGATACGTAGAGACGTGGGACATCTTCTCAGGGATGTTCAAGGCATCGGCATTCGGCGGATTGCTATGCCTGGTATGCTGTTTCAAGGGATTCACAACCGAAGGCGGAGCCGAAGGCGTCGGCCGGTCGACCACCGAAGCCAACGTCATCACCTCCATCGGCATCATCATCACCAACTTCTTTCTCGCCCTCCTGCTGCGCAGCATATACCAGAACCTTTGGGGATAAAACCAGACACTGCGCCGCGCATGGTTTCAATCCGCCATCACGCGCCATCCGTGAAGCACCAACGCAGCGCCCATGTAGCATGCACGCGCCATCCGTGAAGCACAAACGTAGCGCCCATGTAGCATGCAAGCGCCATCCGTGAAGCACCAACGCAGCGCCCATGTAGCATGCAAGCGCCATCCGTGAAGCACCAACGCAGCGCCCATGTAGCATGCAAGCGCCATCCGTGCAACAGCAACGTAGCGCCCACGTCGCCATCATGAAGCACCCCTGCGCGCCGATATTCAGCGCCCCAGAGCCTCACACACCGCATCTAAAACGCCCCACCCTCCCACTATACTGTACGACACAAAAGCCCTCATCACCAACACACCCGCAACACATGCAACAGATGCAACAGGTGCAACACATGCAACAGACGCAACAGACGCAACAGACGCAACATCGACCACAGATGCAACAGGCGCAAACCAACGCGCTATGACAACCTGCGTCAACATCGCCCCACCGGCGCAGCGCCGGATGGTGGCGGGGAGGGGGGGCAGGTCGGCGAACGCTTGCTGGTTCCCAGTCACCGCCCCCCTGGGACGTGCCCAGGTGGTGGCCGCATAGGAATGCGGTGAAGGCCGCATAGGATGCGGTGAAGGCGGCATGGGCATGCCGTGCAGGCGGCAAGGATTGCCGTGCGGGCGGCCGCCTCTTTCCTGATTGACATCTGGCCTGTGACTCTCGGAATGGATAGGTCTGTGGGTTTGTGGGTCTGTAGGTCAGTGGGTCTGTAGGTCACCGAATCGTCCTCGCCTGCCTCCCATAGCCTTGGCGGAGGCCGATGG
>JABMSA010000305.1 GCA_013202185.1 Planctomycetota bacterium | reverse complement strand
CGTGAACACAGGCGTTATCTTCCTGGCCTCGCAGCGGCGCAGGCCGGCGCTCATCTGCACCAGTTCGGCACGAATCGCTTCCGCAAGCTGCAGGTCCTTCTCATCGATCTGGATCTTGCCGGAACCCAGTGGCTTGATCGTCTCGAGGCCGACGACCTCGACATTCCAGTTCGCGGTCTTGCCGGCGGTCACGTAGAGCTTGCCGTCCTTGCCCTGCGCGATGCTGCCGCCGAAATCCTCGCCGCCTTCGCCGCATGGCACGTTATCCAGCACGGCTCCCGGCACGGCCTTTTCAGGCCACTGCACCTTCGAATAGTCGCCCTGGAACAGCCGCGTGAGGTAGAATCCGTCGCGCGTCAGCATGTGCCACTCACCAACGTTGGTGTTGATCACCCACACGCTGCCGAGGGGATCGGGCAACGTCGCGCTGCCCACGGTCCCGAAGGCGCCGCGAATGAGGCCGATTTGCGGCCCCGGCGCATGGTGCGAGCCGTGCACGCCGTGGAAGGTGTTTGGGTAGGTCCAGCGCAGCTCGCCGGTCTTTACGTCGTAGCAACTGAAGACCTGCTTCTCGATGTCGCACGAGAGCACGAGGCTGTTGTCGGGCGAGGGCATCGGCCCGCTGAGGGCGGGCAGTGTGTGGAGGTTTTCGGTATCCCATTTCGGCGCGCCGCAGGCCGTGAAGCCGGCAAGATTGATCCGCGCGCCGCGATCCCACCGGTTTGTCTTCGAATTGAGCATGCCCGCGAACAGCGTGAGGTCGGTGTTCAGCGCCAGCGACCAGTTGAGGTAGCCGTTGAACGACATCAGCGTCGGCACCACGGTCTTCTCGCCGTCCTGTTCCTGCTGGTCGCCGTTCTCGTCGGACCAGAACTCGGTGGTTCTGTCCTTGTCGTTGCGGCCGAAGGTTGCCCGGAGTGTATAGGTGGCGTCGCCGAGGCGCTCCCAGACGTGTGTCTGGTTTCCCAGCGTCACTGCCAGGTAGGGCTTGCCATTGCTGCCGCGGCAGAAGCGGGCGAAATTGTGGAAGAGGCTGTTCCAGTCGCGGTTCCCGCCGTCCTCGATTGTGCCCACGCATTCCGCCCGCCCGGTGGCCGGATCGAGCCGCCATTCGCAAGACTCGCCCAGCATCAGGTTCGGATCGTCGGGGCTGATCGCGCCCCCGCTGGCGCCGTAGTGCGTGGAGCCGAAGAACTCGCGGACGAACGCGCCGGTCTGGTTGTTCCACACGCTGAACCGCTTGGGGAAATACAGGGCTTCGGCCACCCAGATCCTGCCCTGCGTGTCGACGGCCAAGCCGTGGATGTTCCACATGCCATCCTTCACCCACGGCCCGGTGCGAGGCCTGCCGCCCTGCCTGCCAATCGCCAGCACCTGCTTGCCGTCGGGCGTGAACACCTTGATCTGCACGCTCGGCTCGCCCTCGCCCACGTAAATTCGGCCGGCAGTATCGACGGTAAGACTCCTGGTATCGGCGAGACCGGTCAGCACCGGCCTGACGGCATCGGTCGTCGGGTCCACAGCCGCCACGGTATCGGTGCCGGAAAGAACGTAGAGGAGCGAATCGCTGACAGCGGCGATTCCGCTGGGGGCGGGCACTGGAACCGTCTTGAGCACCTTGCCGGTCTGAGCGTCCAGCACGGCTACGATGTCGCTTTTCATCACAGCCACTTCCTGCGGGAAAGCGGCTTCGACCTTGCGCCGCACCGCGGCCTGCAGCTTCTGCGAAGGCATATCCGCACCGCCGTCAACGAGCGATTTGTCGTTGAGCATGCCGTTGATGGTGCCGGCCACTGCATCGCGCACGTCCGGCGTGTAGTAGTTGGGCGCCGCCAGTGCCTTGTCTTCCGGCTCGGTGCCAGCCAGCCAGGCTGTGGCACGGTCGCGGACATTCTTGTCGGTCTTCTCCCAGATCGCCTTGCCGATGCCGTCGGCAGCGGCGGAGAGCTTCGTGATGAACGCGCGCCAGTCGGTCACGTCGCTCCTGCGGAAGTTGTATGACCGGAACGTCAGGTAGAGCTTGCCGTTGCGGGCCGCCATCGCTTCGGCCTTGTCGGGCATGCCCGGCTGATCCTTCCAGAGGTCCTTCACGAAGAGATCTCTGAACCCGCCATTATTGGCCTTGTCCCAGTTCTGATATGAGCCGGTGGCTGTATCCAGGCGGAAGAGCACTTGCGGGCTGCCTGAACTGTTGCCGACGTAGACGAGGTCTCCCTCGACTGCCAGCAGCTCGGCTCCACCGAACCCGCCGTATTTGTGTTTCCACCTGACGCTGCCCTGCAGGTCGCAGGCCAGCAGTCCACGGCCGGCCTCTGCGGCTCCCCAGCCAAGGTAGACGGAATCGCCCTGCGCGGCGCACGTCCACGGCACGCCCAGGTCGCCGCCCCAGTTGGATGTAGGGCCGCTGTGCCAGGGGGCATTGCCGCTGTTGCCCGCCCAGCCTCGCAGGCGCAGGCCGATGCCCTTGTGCCGGATCGCGTGCCACGTGTAGTCGCCGGTCGGCACCACCTCGCCGGGCGTCCGCCAGATCGGCGTGGTCAGGCCATCCCACGTCACCGTGTGATTGCCCTTGGCCATCGGCTCGCAATTCAGCAACTGCCGCACCACGAAGCCGTCGGCATTGCGGATGATCATCGACACGTAGCCTGCATCGGGCATTCTGAACTTGACGGGCTTGAACCCCTTCGGCCCTTCGCTGAGGGCCGACCAGTCGATCACCAGCACGCCTTTCTTCAGCGATGCCGGCAGCTTGCGACCGTCGGCGAGATGCAGCAACCGGGGCCTCACCTTGCCTTCGCGTTCGAACGTTGCCGGGCCAAACTGGTTCAGTCGCCTGGTACCCCAGTAGGTCCGCTCCAGCAACACCCCCGGCATGAAGCAGTCCCACGCATCGAGGCTCCAGCCGAACGAGAGGATGAACAGCACCCTGATCTCGCCGCCCGGCCCGAGGCTCACGCCTTCGGCCGTGATCAGCTTGAGCGGCAGCCGGATTTCCTGCGTGTAGCCTTTGCCGTCCGGGTCGTTGAGGAAGGCCTGTTCTGCCCCCAGTTGCTTGGGGTCGGGCGTGTTCTTGAGCGGCGGCTCGAAACGCAGGGTGATCGATTCCTTGCCGTCCTTATTGCGCGAACAGGAAAAACTGGGCTGAAGCTCCTGTGGCGTGCCGGGAGCGGTCAGCATCAGCATCCGCAACCTATTGTTCCCGTCAAGCTTCTCGGTTTTCACCCGGGCGAGTACGTAGAGGTTGTCCGTGTCGTACATCATGTGGAGCCACGCGCTATGGCGGTCGCGCTGCTCCTCGACGTTGTTGCAGGCGAAGATCCCGCCGTTGAGGTTCCAGTCGTCGACCTTACCGTCGATGGTAACCTTGCCTGGTGCAGGCAACACGGAAATGCCATAGTTCTCGGTTTGCGTGGCACCAAACGCAACGCCTGCAGCCAGAATGCATATGAACGATATCCCTACTGCTATTCTCATCGGTCAGCTCCTTTTCAGAATCGCGTGAGTCTCCGTGCATTGCCTTGTGTGCAAAACCATGAATTACCGCTCAAAAGCCAGCGT
>JABMSA010000304.1 GCA_013202185.1 Planctomycetota bacterium | reverse complement strand
GCATATAGCCGCAGCGCTTCACCATACAAGCGTATGGCGGCGTCCAGGTCTCGCTCCTTGGCGGCGGCATTGGCTTGTCGCATCTTGCCGTCGTATTCCCCAAGCTCTTCATCACACTTTCCCAGCAGTTCGGTTGCCTCCTGGTTCGAACGTTGGAGTCCCAGCACTTTCTCTATGTGGCTCTTTGCCTCTATATACTCCTTCTGAGAATGAAACTTGCGAGCGGATTCTATATTACTGGCGATTATCTGCTCGAGGTCGTCGATCACCTCGACACGGTCCTGCGCGTAGCCGTGGTCGGACTGGATATTGAGCGCTTCGACATACGCTCCCCGTGCAAGGCGGTATTCCTCGTTCCGGAAGTGCCCGTCTGCCTTGAGCAGTGAGCTTTCTATCTGCCGTAGATAATCGCTTGCGCCGTCGCGCAATTTCGCAGCGGCTTTGAGCCCCACAAGGCCATCGGGCACCAGCGGCAAGCGACATATTCCGGCAACCTTGTTGTAGCGTTGTTGCACGGCGTCGTAACGCTTTTGTTTGAAGGCAACGTCAACTTCTTCAGCCGCATTGCGACCTCGCGCGACATTCACGATGCTCCAGATAATGACGAGCCCCACAAACAGTATCGCACTGGCGGCGATGATCCGGGCCTGTCGAACACGCTGGGCCTGGGCCAGGGATCGCAGCTTCGTTATTCTTTCGTTGATTGCCGCAACATCACGGTCATAGGGAGCAACGCGCCGGATCTCGGCGAGCAGATCCCTTTCGGTCTCAAAATCCTTATCCGCTTGAGCCTGAGATGCTTGCCTTCTGAGGGATTTTATCTGCGGCGTATCCGGCGCCGCGACCAGAAGATCAACTAACGCCGAAGCCGTGGGGGGGCGTTCGTCGGGATCCTTGGCGAGGCCGGACTTCAGAGCGCTGTTGACGACTTCTGTTTGTGCGGGAAGCGGCTCGAACTCTCTCTTGAGTATCTGGTATTCGAGGTTCCCGCGGGCCTGGATCAAGGGCCTGCCTGCCAGGCACTCATAGATCACTGCGGTGAAGCTGTAAATGTCGCTGGCAGCGGTCGTGGGGTCGCCGCGAAACTGCTCCGGCGATGCGTAGTCCGGCGTTTGCGACGTCGACTTGGGAGCGGTGACCCTGGCCATTGTCTCGTGTACCTCGCGGGCGATTCCGAAATCGAGCACCTTTAGCAGGCCCTCTGAGTTGAGCATGATATTGCTCGGCTTGATATCGCGATGGAGCACGCCGCGCACCTTTCGGCCGGAGGCATCCATATAAACTGCGTTGTGGGCGTAATCCAGTGCGTCGGCAATCTGCCGGGCGATCGGCAGCAGCTCATCGATCGACAGCCTGCCCTCTTGCTTGGCATCGATGTATTCTTCCAGCGTTTGCCCTTCGATGTACTCCATTACGAGAAACTTGACGTCGGCGTCGGAGCAAAAATTATACAGGCGGCAAATGCCGGGGTGTGTGAGCCTCAGGGCTATCGAGGCTTCGCGCTTGAGGTTTTCAATGCTGGCTTTGTTTATTGCAAGGATGCCAGGCAGCACCTTGATGGCAACCGTCATCTGCAGCTCGGTATCCTCGGCGCGCCACACTTCGCCCATCCCCCCCGAGCCGCAGGGCCTGTTGCCGATAATGCGGTAACGCCCGTTGTCCAAAAGCTTGCCGTCTCTCAGGTCGGCAGGCGAGAAGGTTTTGTGAGAGCTGATCGTGTTGGTCGATTTGAATGGCTCACGGCACTGAACGCAGAACCTGGCGTTGTTGTCATTCTCTTGGCCGCATTTGCTGCAAAACATGTCGGTTCTCCTTGTCTGTGAGTCTCCACGGCACAGTACTGTACCGGACTAGAAAGGGTACCCTGTACAGAGGCGGCCGGACTAACGAAAAGAAAAACTTTTCTCGCCGTACAAAACCGGGCTTCAGTCGATTTCCAACACCAAATATACCATTGTCCGAGAGAGCGTTTAACTCCATAAGCACACGATGCTTGACGTGAAGGCAGCTTGTTTGTCATCTTGAAGTGGAGGAAGGCGGCGTGCTTTTCCATGTAGAAACGGTTGTCGTTTATCAGGAGTGTGACGTGGGGCCGTTGCTCGACAAACCCGTTTGTCCGTGCGCACACGCTGGCGGGACCTTTGGCTTGTCGTTCGAGCTCGGCGGCAGCCGCTTGTGTAAGACCGAGTTTTTCGCGCTCCTCATCGAGGAGCTTCCGGTCATGCTCATCTATTATGCCGTCGGACCGAGCCCAACGAACAGCGTCTTCGTATTGCGACTTCTTCTCGGCCAGTATTTCAGGCTGTTCGGCGGCGGGCGGCGGGCCATCAGCGGACACAGGCGCGCCGCACTCCTGGCAGAACCTGGCCCCTCGATGCTCGAGTTCGGCTGCACATTTCGGACATTTGCTCACGGCGTACCCCTTTGCGCAGATGACCACCTCGGGGCGCTGCGCCAAATTCTGAGGTGGCAAGACACTCCGGTCGTGTCGGGCCCCGGATGTTATGACGCATGCTCGAAAGAAACATTATGCATTGTTCGTATGCAAATGTCAAGCGCCGAAACGAAGAATCTTGCCCCCGCGCAGGTACGTCGCTCCTCCCGCCGGCCGCAGATGCCTCGATGCCGAGCCGCCGTTGGAGCCCCTGCCGGCATTTGGACATTCGTGAAAAGAAACTGCACAGGTATCTGTTTAGCGTTGTCCAAGACGGCACGTTTCGGCTCTGGGGGCGTGGCCTATGCTCTTGGCAGGTTCGCTGGCTTTCTGCTGCGCTCCCCTGCCGGCTTGTCCGGCAGGAAGCGAAGTTCGG
>JABMSA010000303.1 GCA_013202185.1 Planctomycetota bacterium | reverse complement strand
GGGGCGTACTATGAAAGCCCAGGGCAACGCCCTGGGTAAACAGAATAAGAATCCGGAGCCCTGAAGGGGCGGCCTAGCTAATGATAATCATAACGCGAGAACACTTGACATACCAGCGACTCGTTTTCCTGCAGTAAGGCTGTGTCAACTGCCATCTTTCGGAAAAATGGGACAGTTACCTATTTCAGTTGCAGAGGATAGATGTCCGGGTTCGGCAAGCGCAAGTGCCTGGGCGAGCCCGTTTGCAGATGAGGCTGAAATAGGATAACAGTCCCGATTTTCCCGCAGCGCCGACATTAGTTCAAGTTATCATGCAAAGAATGATACCCATCTCCGAATACAGATCGAGGACGACGACGAGACGATTTGGATGTTGAGACGGAGGCTTGAACCAAAATCCTTCTGACCCGCGCCGCCGAATTGTTCTTGACACACAAGCGGCACAGGCTATAATATTCTCAGTAGGAGAACGTTGCGGGTGTAGCTCAGTGGTAGAGCGGCAGCTTCCCAAGCTGCATGTCGTGGGTTCGAATCTCATCACCCGCTCCAGCAGTAACTGACTGTGCGATTTCCACGGTGGAAGGCGGATTCCGGGCAGACGCGAATCGGCCCCCGGCCGCCTCCCCCAAGCCGGCCCCTCCCTGTGGACTTCCTTGCAGCGCCCGACGTCGGAAAGGAAAACGATTGAAGCCTTCGCGTGAACTCCGCAGCGCCCTCGACGCCGCACACCGCCCCGGCCCGGCGAGGCCGGCTCGCCCGGGCGGCATTGGCATTGCCTTGTGCGCGGCGATCGCACTGCTGGGCTGCACACCCCAGCCGCGCGAAGATCAACCGGCCACCAGGACCGCCGCCGGCGCGCATCACATAATAAAGCCCGGCGAAACGATCTGGGGCATCGCCAAGCTCTACAACGTCAAGCCGATCGATATCGTCGAGCACAACAACATCAGGGCACAGGACATGCGCAAGCTCACGGTCGGACGGAGCTTGTCCATCCCCGGCGTTACGCGCGCCAAGACCGATCCTCCCGCGGCGAATCCGAGAAAGCCCGAGAGATACACCGGGGCCTATGAGCGCTCTTTCATACGTCCTGTAGACGGCTCGGTGGCCGCGGGTTTCGGCACACATACGGAGGTCGGCACTCGCAGCGGCATCGACTATCGAGCCGCCGCCGGGGCAGGCGTCCGCGCGGCGAAATCGGGCATCGTGCTCGAGTGCGCAACCATCGGCGGATGGGGAAAAACAATCCTCATCGACCACGGCTCGAGGCAGAGAACTTTCTACGCGCACTTGGCGTCGGTGGAGGTGTCGCCCGGAGAAAAGGTTGAACAGAGCCAGATAATTGCGAGAGTGGGCGACACCGGCCGGGTCACGCGCCCCACACTGCATTTCAGAATATATCAGGACGGCAAGCCGGTGGACCCCCGAAAGCGACTCTCCTTTTGACGACTCAACCGGGATCTCGCAGCCACGCTCGCGCAGGGGCCGCGAACTCAGTCAGACGGAAACGCCATGAAGATCGGTGTGGTTTCGGATACTCATATCAATTCTCCGTCGGATTCGTTGCCGGCGGAAATGCTCGCACGGTTCGGGAAGGAAAACGTGGAGCTGATCCTTCACGCGGGAGACATCATACATGGGCGCGTCCTCGACGAACTGTCGAGAACGGCCGAAGTAAAAGCAGTGGCCGGCAATATGGACCCGCCCGAGCTGAAGGCAACACTGCCCAGGCGGCTGGTGGTGGAAGCCAACGGCCTGAGGATCGGCTTGGTCCACGGCAGCGGCCCGCCCGCTCGACTGGGCGAGCGCCTGCTGCCCACCTTTGACGGCGACGACATCGACGCGCTCGTATACGGCCACTCGCACAGCCGGCAAAACGGAGAGTTTCGCGGGGTGCTGCTGTTCAACCCCGGCTCCGCACGGGCCAGTCGTGACGGCGGCCGGCCAAGCTACGGAATACTGACCATCGAAGACGGGCACGTTTTCGGTGAAATCATAAGGATACCCTGATACAATGCCGAAGCAATTGTGGGCACCGTGGAGAATGCAATACATCCTCGAGAGCAATTCCACCGACGAATGCTTCTTGTGCGCCGCCGGAAAGGCCGATGACGACCGCGCCGGCCTCGTGGTGGATCGCCAGGAACATTGCTTTTGCATTCTGAACCGGTATCCGTACAACAACGGCCACATTCTAATCGCGCCTTACGCCCACAAGGCCGACCTGTGCGACCTCGACGACGCCGAACGCATCGGAATGATGCAGGCGCTTTGCGATATGGAACGCCGCCTGCGCAAAACCATGAATCCGAACGGCTTCAACATCGGCATCAACGTAGGAAAAGTCTCGGGCGCGGGCCTACCCGCCCACCTGCATTTTCACATAGTGCCCCGGTGGGAAGGCGACACGAATTTCATGCCCGTGCTGGCCGACACCAAGGTGATGCCCCAGGCACTCGAGGATGTTTTCGACCTGCTGACAGCACAAAACAAGTGATCTCCGCCCGCGAGGCGTGGCATCACTAACCGGAGGACCATGAGCCAGGTTTCGGACCACATCGCCGGCAGCTCGCCGCAAAACGGAATGCAGCGCCGCGAAGACATGCAGCGCCGCGAAGAGCGCGAGCTGGCCCCATACGCAATGCACAGCGTAAACTCGCGCGGGCGGTGCAACAAAGAAGAAGACCAGGCATACCGCGCCGCATACAGAGGGCTGTATCAGCGCGACCGTGACCGCATAATCCACAGCCGCGCATTCCGCCGGCTCGAGTACAAAACACAGGTATTTGTGAACCACGAGGGCGACCACTACCGCACCCGGCTCACACATACCATCGAAGTATCGCAGATTTCACGCACCGTGGCCCGAGTGCTGAGGCTCAACGAAGACCTGGTAGAAGCCATAGCCCTGGCACACGACCTGGGCCATACGCCCTTCGGCCATTCCGGCGAGGATGCCCTGCGGGGGCTGATGAAAGACCGCGGCGGATTCGAGCACAACGACCACGGGCTGCGCGTGGTAGACAAGCTCGAGCACAGGTACCCCAACTACGCCGGGCTTAATCTTACCTACGAAATCCGGGAATCGTTTGCAAAGCACACCACCCGTCACGACAAGCCGTCGTGCGCCGACTTCAACCCGCACGAGAGCCCGCCGCTCGAGTCGCAGGTCATCGAAGCCGCCGATGAGATAGCCTACAACAACCACGATCTCGAAGACGGCCTCACAGCCGGCATAATCACCCTCGACGACCTCGAGGAAGTGCAGCTCTGGGCCGAGGCATTTCACTGGATCGGAAAGCGCATACCCTCCGCGCCGCGAAAAATCCGCATATACCAAACGATCACCACCCTCATAAACCTCCTTACCACCGACCTGATGGAAAGCAGCTTCAAGAGGCTCGCCGACGCCGGCATCAAGAGCGTGGCCGACGTCCGCGCAACGCCCGGGCGCCTGATCGCATTCACCCTGGAAATGCAGCGCAAGAAAGAAGAACTCGAGAACTTCCTCGCCGCGAGAGTATACAAGCATTATCGCGTGGCGCGAATGGCAAGCAAGGCCCACCGCTTCATCGAGCAGCTCTTCGGCGAGTACACGTCCGACGTTTCGCAGCTCCCGCCGGAGTATCAACAATGGAGCGAAAAGGAGGGAGCAAAGCGGGCGGTGTGCGATTACATAGCCGGAATGACAGACCGCCACGCCCAGGATGAATACAAGAGATTGTTCTACCCGTTCGAGCGGGCATAGCACAGGCCTCAGAAAACCGCCTGCCGAACCAAAGCGGATCAAGATGCCATGAGCAACAGCGAAACACTCAATCAGCCGCCCGAAGACACCGGCAAGACCTCGCGAATGACAATCTGGGTCATACGTGCATTCTTCCTGCTGGTGAGCGCCGGCACCGGGGCCCTCATCGCCTCGAGCGAAACATTCAACCCCAAAGATGAGTTCACCGCGTGGGAGACCATCCTCGGAATGATAGGCCTTTACATGGTGGTGATGGTGCTCGAAATGCTGCTGCGGTCGGCTTCCGACATCTCCGCCCTCGTGTTCGGCTTGATCGTGGGCGTGATCCTCTCGCTGCTCAGCCATTCCCTTGTGATGCTGGCTCTGCCGGGGCTGGACGACACCTACGGCCCCGCCGTGCGGCTGATACTCATCTGCGTGTTCTGCTACCTGAGCGTTGTCCTGGTATTCAAGACACGCCACAGGTTCAGCTTCATCATACCCTATGTAGAGTTTCACCGGCAGCACAAAGGCCCGCGGGCGATGCTGCTGGACACAAGCGCCATCATCGACGGCCGCATAGCCGACATCTGCGACACACGCATCTTCGACACCCCCATCGTGATACCCAGGTTCATACTCCGCGAGCTGCAGGGAATAGCAGACTCGTCCGACAAGCTCAAGCGCGTTCGCGGCCGACGCGGCCTCGACATCGTCGACCGCCTCCAGAAGAGCCCATCGGTCGAGGTGATAATCGAAGAGGGCGAGGTGCCCGGCGCCGATTCGGTCGACTCGAAGCTCGTGCGCCTTGCCGGCTCGCTGGGCGCGCGGGTAGTAACCACCGATTTCAACCTCAACAAGGTCGCACAGATCCAGGGCGTGTCGGTCGTCAACGTCAACGATCTTGCCAACGCACTCCGCCCGTCGTTCATACCCGGCGAGGAGCTGCCGCTGCAAATCGTGAGGGAAGGCGCCGAGCCCGGCCAGGGCGTGGGCTTCCTCGACGACGGCACGATGGTCGTTGCCGAAGACGGCCTGGAACATCTCGGCCGCAACGTGATCCTCGAGGTCACACGCACGCTCCAAACAAGCTCAGGCAAGATGATCTTCGGCAGGGTGAAGCAACAGGGAGAAGGAGGCGGCAGGAGCGCATCGCGCAAGCGCGGATAGAATTCTTATCTGTAATCTGCGGGTCATTCCGCCTGGTCTGAGAGGGCCTGCTCAACTGCATCCATCAACATGTCAACGGTAACGGCCCGCATGCATTCGTGCGTGCCCGTGGGGCAGGTTTTTTCCTGGCAGGGGGAGCACTGCACGTTCGCAGTTACGATGGTCGTCTGCTCGAGGTTGACGTCGGTGTAGCGAGTGCTCGTTGAGCCGAAAACGACAACCACCGGAACGCCGAAGGCAACCGCAATGTGGCGGGCGCCGGTGTCGTTGGTGATCAGCAGCCGCATCCGCCTGATGATCCCCTTGTACACCTCCAGGCCGGGGTTATCGTTGTGCGGGTTGATTGGGCGGCGTTTCATGTGCGATTCAATCGCGCGGGCGATTTCGGTTTCGGCCGGCGCCGAGCAGATGAAAAGGTCGCAATTGCGGCGCTCGATGATCGCGTCGGCGACTTGCGCGAACCGCTCCGGCAGCCAGCACTTGGACGATCCGAACGCCGCCCCGGGATTGATGCCCACGAGCATCTTCGACGCATCGCGACCGTGCCTGGCCAGGAATTCCTCCGCCTGCCGATCTATATCGTTCCTCACGAACAGCTCCTCGCGCGTCGGCTCCGGCGGGCAGCCGATCTCCGAGCACAGGCGCAGGTAATACTCCACCATATTCTGCGGCACGATCTTTCCGTTCTCGGCGGGGGGCGGCACGGCGTCGGTGAGGAGCATCCGCCGGCCGTTGCGATCGTAGCCCACCCGCCTGCGCGCGCCGGCGAGGCGCGCCTCGAGTGCGCCGCGCAGCGAGTTGACCAGAATCAGCGCAAGGTCGAACCGCCCGCGTCTCAGCCGGCCGACCAGCTTCAGGTAGCCGCGCATTCCGCGATGCTCGCCCGACGGGTCATACTCGATCACCTCGTCAAACCACGGGGCATCGTTGATAACGCACCGGCCGTACTTCTTGATGAGCAGGCTGATGCGTGCATCGGGGAAGGTGTTTCGCACGGCCCTGAAAGCCGGCGTGGCCATGACAACGTCGCCCACCCAATTCGGCGCGCGGATCAGGATGCTGTGCGGCTTGGTGGGTTGCTCAGTCATTGGATCGTTGTGCCACCTCTCATGAAAACAGTTTTCCTTGCTCTTCGCGAATCACCGGCGGCCGGAAAACGCCGGTGGCCAACCGTGTGTTGAACGGAAAAGACGTGTCCGTTTTGCGCTCGGCAGGCAAGGAATCATTCCACAACGCCACCTGGCCGGGCTCCATGCGGCATTCAAATGGCGGGTCTACATCATGATTGGGTCGGCGTTGTCGTTGTCGTGCCAGAGGGCCTGTTCCACGAGGTCGCACAGGATGTGCACGGCGGTCGTGTGGCATTCGTGTATGGTCTGGTTCTGTTCGGACGGCACAACGAGGCTCAGGCGCGTGGTGTCGAGCATCTTGCCGCCGTTGCCGCCGGTGAGGCCGATTGTGAAGGCTCCCTGGTGGGCCGCCTTGCTGAGTGCGCGCACCACCACAGTGGAGTTTCCGTTTGCGCTCACGCCGATCAAGACGTCGCGCTCGGTTACGAGCGCCTCGACCTGCCTTGCAAACATGTCCTCGTGAGAAAAATCGTCCATCAGCGTCGGGCACGCCACGATGCAGACGGCGGGTAGGCCGCGGCGCGCGGGCAGCTTGTGCAGCCCCACGAGGTCGGTCACCAGGTGCCGGGCCTCGCCCGCGCAGGCGCCCGAGCCGCATGCGTAAATCGTTCCATCGCGCCTCAGGCATGTAGTCATGACGTCGGCAATATCTCTTACCTTGTCCATGAACTCCAGCGATGCGATCATCTTCATCTTGGCATCTATGGCCTGGATGAGGTGGTCGCGGATGGTCTTGCTCTCGCGGTCGGTCACGCGTGGTGCGGCCTTCATGAGGCTGGACAGCAACTGATGATGGAAGTCGTCGGGGTTGGGTCGTGCAGCCTTTTCCATCTTTTTCCAGCAGCCGGTGCAGCAGTGAAAATCACTGCCGTCGGCGTTGATATTGACAATGTGGTACGCGGCTACTTTCTTGCCGCAGGATTGACACTGAGGCGTTGTTGCTTTCATTACGTTCCCTCCTGATGTGCGAGTTTGCTCGCGAAGCGTGCCCCCTTACGCATGCTTCGCCTGTGTGTGCCGCCCTCCAGGAAGATGCTCAAGACGCTCGCCGATCGGTTCAGTCGGGCTGGTGGAAGTCCGACATGGCCTCATCTTCGTCTTCGTATATATCAAACACCTTATCGAGCTTGGTTATCTCAAAAACTTCCATGATGCCGGGCTTGATGCCGCACAGCTTCAGCTCGCCCCGGCTTGCGGCTACCCGCTTGTGCAGTGCGATGAGCTTTCCCAGTACGGTGCTGGACAAGTAATCGACACCCTCGAAGTTGATTAAAATCCTTTTTCTGCCCTGGTCTTCGACCAAACCCACAAGCTCCTCGCCGATCTTGTCGATCTGTTCGCGGTCGAGCACGCTGAAATCCAGAAAACTCACAATCGTCACATCGCCGCGGGTTACGACCATCAGATTGCTTTCTGCTCCCGACATTCTTGAATCCTTTCGTAAAGTCGCACCCATCGCCCGTGGGCGGCCCGTCGCGGGCGTTTCACAGGCTTTGTTTTGCAAGACAAGCTAATTATACGATTTTCGGCGATCTTAGCAAGCTTTAATCTGCCGGGTGCGGCGTTTCAATCGCCGTCCCGTCATTCTTCTCGAAGCCATCCTGCGGCGTCTTTAGCCCAGTATGTGAGGATGAGGTCGGCGCCGGCGCGCCTGATGCTTGTGAGCATTTCTAGCGCGGTGGCTCTTTCGTCCAGCCAGCCCTTCTCGGCGGCGGCCTTGATCATCGAAAACTCCCCGCTCACGCAGTATGCGGCAACGGGATAGCCGAACTCGTCCTTAACGCGACGGATGATGTCGAGATAGGCGAGCGCCGGCTTCACCATCACGATGTCGGCCCCCTCGCCAATGTCCAAATGCACCTCGCGCAGCGCCTCGTCGCTGTTGGCGATGTCCATCTGGTAAGACTTGCGGTCGCCGAACTGCGGCGGCGATTCGGCGGCGTCTCTGAACGGCCCGTAAAATGCCGATGCGTACTTGGCGGAATAGGCCAAGATCGGCACGCCGGAGAAGCCCTGAAAGTCGAGTGCCTGGCGGATAGCCTCCACGCGGCCGTCCATCATGTCGCTGGGCGCCACCATATCGGCGCCGGCTTCAGCATGACTGGCAGCCATCTGCGCCAAGGCATCGATCGTGGCGTCGTTGTCGACGGTGGTGCCGTCGAGGATGCCGCAATGACCGTGGCTGGTGTATTCGCACAGGCAGACGTCGGGGATGACGATGAACTCGTCGATCTCATTCTTGATCGCGCGGATAGCCTGCTGCACGATGCCGTCTTCGGCGC